>CABRIB010000045.1 GCA_902470915.1 uncultured Collinsella sp.
AGATAGGAGTCCGTCTCGTGGGCTCGGAGATGTGTATAAGAGACAGGCCCGCGGCACTCATGACCAAAGACGAGCGCATTCGTGCCATTGGCTACCTCGACCGTCGCGGCGCCTTCCTCATTTCCAAGTCGAGCGAACGCGCCTGCGAGTTCTTTGGCATCTCCAAGTACAGCTTCTATAGCTACCTCAATGAGGCCAAGGCGGCGGCCGACGACAAGTAGGCACTCGCCTAGATTGCCCCTCCCCTTTTGGGCGCGAGTTCTGGAAAGCTCGAATCCAAGACCGAGCCGCTTGGGAAGTTCCATATAATCGATGTCATTAGTATTTCGAAAGGGTGGAACAGAATGGCGTTGAGCAAGGCATCATGCACCGGTCGCGGATTGATTCCGGCAATTGGTGGACATGTGCACCGCATGTTCGATGAGGGTGAAGACGACCTGTTTTCGCTGAGCCTTGACGACGTGATGGATGATCGCCCGTGGACCGCCGACGAACTCATGGGCGGCGGGGCTCGCCCGTCAAGCCCCAATCCCGCACTTGCGCCTAAGCCCGCATCTGCGCCGGCTCCTGCGCGGCCGCCTGTTTCGACGCCCGCGTCTGCGCCCACACCCACTTCGGCGCCCACGCCCACTCCCCGCCCCGCAAGCGACCCGTCCGAGACGGCGGCGTTTCTCGCTGCAGCGACGCAGGGCAAATCGGCCGACAGCACCGTTATGTACAGCGCCCGGCAGTTGCCTGTTCCTGCGGCACGCAAGCCTCCGGTCACAAGGCTCGATGAGCCCGTTGCCCATCAGGTTGCCTACGATTCCTGGGCTGCAGCCGATCTGGATGAGACCTCTACCGGCATGCCGGCGCTCGACGTTCCAGTTAATCCGCTTTTTGCCGCCAACACGAGCGCCGCGGGCTATGAGGGCGGTGCGGCATATTCCGATTATTCCGATGGCCATGCTGACGCCGGTCGCATCGAGACCGAGGATTATGGCACCACATCGAGCGATTATCTCAACGATCCGTACGCTGCCACGCCTGCACCGGAATATGACCCGGAGGCCGCGTCCGCACCGGCGTATACCAAAAGCACGGGCGAAGAGCGCTTCGCCGATTATTACGCTGCGGAAAAGGCGCTGCGTTTCTCGGAATTTCCGCAGGCAGTTAAGGTTGCCTTTATCGCCATTATCATTGCCCTGCTCGGTGTCATTGCGTTTGAGGGGTTCCAACTGTTCCGCGGCCCCACCGCATCCGAATCGGCAACGCAGGAAAAAGAGGACGACAACCAGTACCTGGACATCAACACCCTCAAGGGCGACCCCAACGACGGGGACGACGAGTAGCGAGGGCTGAAGGCGGCCGCAGGATCCCGCATCCAGCACCGGCTTCTAAGTGCTGTTTTGTCATCCAGCTACACTTTTCCGGATAATTTGCCTATCGAATTAGACACTTTTTTTCCGAAGTTTTAAGGTGCCCATTTCGACACTTTTCCGTACTTTTACACGGCTGATTTCGACACTTTTCCGAATGAAAGCCGAATAATCACTTGGGAAACCAACGCCATCCGCGCGTCATTTCGCGGATGGCGTTGGTTTCTGTCCGTACACGTTGATAGACTTCCTCTTGCCTGCAAGGAGCGGGCGCGTTTTATCCAGAGTCGGGGTAGAGAGTTGGCTCCACGATCCCGACGCCAACCGGCCAAGAGGCACGGTGGCCCTGCCAATATCGATGAAAGGAGTCCGTATGGACAATTTCTCCGTGCACAGTGAGCGCAACTTCCACAACCTGGCAGCCAAGCCAAAACGAATGCATCTTCTGGACAAGCCGAACGGCTATGCCTCGGCCATGGTCAAGAGCAGTCTCCCCCACCAGATGCGCTTTACCGTGCAGGCGCTCGAGAAAGAGCTCTACACCGCCGGCGACCCGCACGTACTGCAGATCAAGCTGCTTGGAGACGACTCGCGCGAGCTGTCTAGCTGGAAGCTGTTTGCCGACGGCACGTGCGTCGCAAGCGGTTCGGGTGACTTTGCCCGCGAGTGCTTCTGCGAGGGAGCTGAGGTGTTTCTGGACCTGTGTCGCGACGCCGTCGAGACTGCCGAGCTGTGCCAGTGGAGCGAGAGGGAGTACGAGCTGTTGGGTGCCGCGCGCGGGATTGCGGGGGGTGTAGGAACAGAAGCCTCATGACGGTGGCCTCAGCTGGAATGACGTATCGCTCGATAAATGATCTCAACAACGTAGCCGATGCGCCGCATTTCACCTCAAAGGCATTGAGCGATCAGGAGGCGTCCAGCATTTCTTTGATATCCCCAATTGATTGTTCCGAGAAAGTCTCTTCATGTCCTTATAATCGCCCTTACGAGAAACGTGGACGAGACAGGCGTCCATATGCCGTCTCTAAACTAACGAGCCGTTCGCGGAAAGAACATCTGGCTAGCATGGGCCAAAGATATACTGGTATCGCTGCAACAATTATGGAAGATCGGCACCACCAATGACCTCCTTGAAATTCTCCAGGCGCTTCGCGCTTAGCCTGCTCGCCTCGCTGTCCGCCACCGTAGCGCTTGCTTTGCCCTCAACCGCCCTAGCCGCGTCGGACCCGAACCCGCCCAGCATCTCCAACGTGACGATATCCGCGACGACAGTCACGGCCGGCTCCACGCTGCATGTCGGCTATAGCGTCGATGACCCTGACGGGGTACGGTCCGTCACGCCCATAGTCGAAGTCCTTGTCGAAAACGATACCGGAGACCATGGAATCAGTTCCCGTCTCGCCTTCTCGTCGACCGGCAACACGACCGCGGGCTTCGATATCTCCACCTCCCCGAGCGACCGGCCCTGCAGGTACCGGATCATCGGCCTCGGCGTGACCGATAGTCTTGGATGGGTTACCGATGTCTACGACACGACGTATGCCGAGGAGAAGGGGCTCGACTGTCCGACCTTCACCACCGACCCCCTCGAGTATGAGGTGACCGAGGGACCCGAGGACCAAAACCCGCCGACCGTGTCCTCCGTGTCGCTCTCGAGCAGGGAGGTCGCAACCGGTGCCGACCTCCACATCTCTTGGACCGTCTCCGATGCCGACGGCGTTCGCTCCGTTTCCCCCATACTGCGGCAGGGCTGGGAGAATTCGGACGACGGCTGCTCTGTTTCGTCAGCCTATTATCACGGAGGCTCGTCTATCGACGGGTTTGACCTCACATTCGACAGCAATAGGATCGGAAGGCACAGGCTGATCGGCCTTTCGGTCACCGATGGCCTAGGGTTCGAGACCGATGTGTACGAGAGTTCCTACGCCAGGGCCAACGGCATTTCGGGCGCGACTTTCTCGGTTGGCGACCCGAGCGAGCTGTGCTTCGAGGTGACCGGCGGCGCGATCGACCGGAACCCGCCCACGGTCTCGAACGTTTCCATCTCCGCGAAGAGGGTCCCCGTCGGCGGGATCCTCCGTATCTATTGCAATGTAGGCGACGCGGACGGCGTAAAGTCTGTCTCCCCGATCCTCGGCGACCCCGGCTATGTCGAGGACCCGAACTCTTTAAAGACCCGCAAAACGTTGAGCTGCAGCTACGATGCGGCAAGGGGCTATATCGAAATCGAGTTCCCCACGTCGCTCTCGATGGGCTCGTTTGAAATCCAAGCCCTCGCGGTCCTCGACAAGACGGGCCACGAGACCTTCGTCTACAGCTCCGCCTACGCCGAGCGTAACGGCAAGACCGGCGTTCAGACCTTTGATGTCGACGACGCGGGGGACGTCACCTTCGACGTGACCGCTCCGCTGTATGCCGCCACCAAGGGCGACGGGCAGGCGTATGCAAAGGACGGCGAGGCCGGTCTGACCTTCCGCTTCAGCGGTCCTCTCGATGAGTTCACGCGTCTCCTCGTGGACGGAACTGAGGTCTCCGCCGAGAACTACACCGCAACCAGGGGCAGCACGATTATCGAGCTCAGGCCGTCCTACCTGGACACGCTCGCCGGCGGCGGACACACCGTCACGGCCGTCTGGAAGGACGGGACGGCGACCGATGCGTCCTTCACCGTGGAGGGGAAGGCCCAAGGGGAGCAGGCGGGCGGAAAGACCGACGTAGATTCACCCGGCGACAACAAAAGTGATCCTGCCACTCCTGAAAAGGACGCCGACGAGGCGGCTACAAAAAAGTCGGGACGCACGACAGCCGATGAACCAAAGCTCGCTGCAACCGGCGACTCCACTTGGATGGCCAGCATCGCATTGGCCATGGCGGCCACGGCCTGCTTCACGGCAGCGAGAAGGCTTGAGCCCAAGCAGCATAAGCACGAACAGTAGCTCAAAGCGAACTCAACTGGGAAGGGCAGATGGATAGCCGTCCTTCTCTTATAATCAACCCAATCCGCTGAAATGCAATCAGTTAACGAGTTTCGCCAGACGCTCGGCCTCTACCCCGCTCTAGCAAGCCACCAGGCGATGAGATAATGCCCACGACTATCAACGTAAGCAAGGAGCGCGCTATGGCAGACAACGAGACCAAACCCTCGGCGAACGACGGCCGAGAGGAGCTCGTGGCAAAACAGCTCGCATCGACCAAAATCCACCTCGCGCTCACTCAGAAGCGGGTGGACGTCTCCGGCGCCATCAAGCTACCGCTCGAGCGAATTCCCCAACTCGGCGTGGCGTTCGCCTCGCTCCCCTCGATGTTTCGCACCGTCACCAACACGGTGAGCGTGCCCACGCTGCTCCAGGCGACTGACAAATATGGTAACCCGCTCGATCCGTCGAAACTCAACACGTTCAAGGACGGCAGCGGTCTCACAGGGGGCTACCGCGACGCCGCCAAGGGCCTTGGGCAGGCGCGCTTCCACGTAGTCGAGGGCGACATCGCCACGAGCGTCACGCAGGTGCCTTACGATCCAACATCGCTATTCATGGCAGCCGCAATCGCGCAGATAAACCAAAAGCTCGACTCCATCCAGGAGTCCGTCGACGAAATGTTCGAGTACATGCGTCAGCGCGACAAGGCCAACATGCGTGGCAACCTCAAGACGCTCGCAGACATCCTCAACGGTTACGGCCTCAACTACGGCAACGCCACCTACATGGCAAACGCCCATATGAAGGTGCTCGACATCAAGCAGTCGTCCGCGCAGGACATGGAACTCTTCCGCTCGCAGGCACAGGCGGATCTGAAAAAGAAAGGGTTCATCGAGGTGCGAGACGGCTTGGGCAGACGCCTCGACAAGGTGCTCGACTACCTCAAAGACTGCCAGCTCGCCACCTACATCCACGCGTTCTCGCTGTTCCTCGAACCCATGCTCGCCCAGAACTTCGAGCCCGCAAAGCTCGCGGACGCCACTGCGAAGATCGAGGCTGATTCGATCGCGTACCGCGAGCTCTACACCGACTGCTACAACGCACTCGAAGCGGGGGCTGTCGACACCGTCGATGCGGCACTGCTGGGCGGTATCGCGTCCGCGGGCAAATTGCTCGGTCACGCCATCGCAAAGACCCCCGTGGGCGACCATACACTCATCGACGAGGCGCTCGAAGGCGCAGGAGAGAGCATCGGAAAGTTCAACGACAAGCAATCCGAGAAACTCCTCGAAAAGCTCCATCAGGCAAAGACGCCCGACGTCACGCCGTTCAAGCAGAGCGTAAAGGAGATCGACACCCTCTACAACCGCCCCGCGCAGATCGCCGTGGACGCCGAGAACGTCTACATCTTGCCTGCCAAGCAGCAGGAAGAGTAACGATACGCGACAGGCACGCGCCATGCAGACAGCTAACGCCCCTACCTTCCCGCCGCCTTCAGCTTCAGCAGCAGGTCACCCAGCTCGGGGCACTTGCTAGAGAGACGCGTCTGGGGTCGCTCGCCCATCCCCCACCGTTGGCGGATCTCCTGGGCGCGCGGACTCACGTGATAGTCCCCCTCCATCATCTGCTTGAGCAGCTTGGCGGTCACACGCGCATCGGCTAGGGCGCTGTGAGCATGGCCCGTCGACTCGTCAAACTCGATGCCAAACCACGTCGCCGCGTCGCTCAGCGAGACACACCCGTGACTGCCCACGTCCATGATCGAGGTGTAAAACGCCTGCAGGTCGGCCCAGTCCGTAGGAAATGCGGAGAGGTCGATGTGCTTTGCCTGGCACTCGGTCAAAAGCTGTCGCCGGTCCGCCCCACTCCAGCAAACCACTTGGGCGGAGTAGCGACCGATCCAATCGCTGAGCCTTTTAATCACCATGTAAAGCGGATCGGCCATCGCGGTGTCCACGGCCGATATCCCCGTAAGCTCGCGGACGGGAAACGCAACGCCTTCGGTAAATTCCGTCTGCACAAACTGCGAGAACTCGCCCATAACGTTGCCGTGGTAATCGAGCTTGACGGCGCCGACCTCGATAATCTCGTTGCGCAGTCCACGGCGCTGGCGCTGCTTTGGCGCCGGCGCAAACTCAAAGTCCAGCACAATCTGGCGCGCAAAGTTCGTCGTATCGATAGCCGAGATACACGGCGTCTTTTCAGCTGACACGGTTAGGGCCTTTCTCCGTCAACTGCCGCTTGCTACATAGGCGGCTACATTGCCGTAAGGATAGGCGCCCGTGCGGACATGAAAGCTGGGCGCAATACCATGCGCTAATCACACGCCATGCAGACGGCCCCAAGAGAGTCGCCCGCTCTATTCAAATGGATAAAAAGATTTAGGCCCGGTGACTTGAATCAGCGGTCATCCCGGGCCCATCAGAGCTCGTAGAGCTCTTGGTTGCTTTGGTCTCGCTCTTCACGGCGCTTATCGAACTTTCCGAGGCACTCAAGCAGCATTCGAAGCATAACAAGTCGCTGCCATTAAGGCACTGACCTCTTGACCAAGCAACGGCGCTGCCCAGCTATCACCCTTGGGCTGCCGTCAACTTTATTCTATCCGCGAGCATCTGGTTTACCAAATGGATTTTCGGTAAAGGAAGCACGGCACGCCCGCAAAACCACTACGCCCCAAGTGCCGCCATGGGAATCACCGCCACGCCGTCGTCGCGTGTATAGGCAATGCTCCCCTTTCCAACCACGACCGCCAAAAACGCCGGCGCGGCATTCTGGGCGGCAGGATTGGAGAGCACTTTCCTCTCCAGCGCCTTGAGATTTCTCGCTCCATCGTCTGCTTTCGCATCACTCAGCTTGACCTCGATGGCTCCCCAGCGCCCGTCGTGCTCAACGATCAGATCGACCTCAAGGCCCTTCTCATCTCGGAAATAATGGACACTGTTGTCGACACCGCCGTAGGTGGAAAGGAACACGCGCACGTCGCGCAGGACGAGATTCTCAAAGAGCATCCCCAGCGTTTGCATATCGCCAAGCAGCCGCTCAGGGGTAGCCCCCAGCAACGCCGCCGCAAGTGACGGGTCACAGAAGTAGCGCTTGGGGCGCACGCGAACGCGGGCCTTCGAGCGCATGGGCGGCTCCCATCCGCACAGGTCCTCGGTCAGCTTGAGCCTGTTGAAGAGGTCCAAGTACGCAGCGATGGTCCTCTCGTCGGGGCCCGCCTCACCGTACGAGGCGTCCTTTACGAGCGTCTTGTACGTGACAGCCTGGCTCTCGTTCATGGCAAGAGCTCGCAAAAGGCCGTGTGCAAGCTCGGGCGACATGCCCTCGTCCAGCACGTTGACGTCGAGCACCGAGTGCACGTACTGGCTTGCCGTCTCTCGCGCAAGATCTTCCGAAAGCCCAAGATTTGCAGGCCAACCGCCCCTGCAGCACCAGCGGGCGACGTCATCCACCGTGCTCTCGCGACGCTGAGGGGCAAAATCCTCGCCCTTAAAGAGGCTTGCCAGTGACACGAGCGGCTCGCCGTCGCCCGACTCACACAGGGCCATGGGGCGCATTGACAGACGGGCGATCCTACCCGTGCCGGAATGACGAACATGGCTGCGCTCCTCGCTTTTGAGCGCGGTCGAGCCCGTGAGCAAAAGTGTCCCCCGTTCGTTGCCGCTCGCGTCCACGAAACGCCGGGCGGCATCCCAAACCTCGGGCACCTCCTGCCATTCATCGACCAGGTGTGGCGCATCGCCGATGAGCGCCAGGCTTGGGTCGACCTCTGCCGCCGCACGCTGCGCAGGCTCATCGAGCCTGGAGACGCTCGCCGAGCGAGAGAGCGCCGTCCAGGTCTTGCCGCACCATTTGGGGCCGTTGATCTCCACACAGCCAAACGCCCGCATAAGGGTGTCGAGGCGCTCCTCTATGAGCCGGGGCCTATATCCCTTTTGGGTCAATCTCTTTGGTGCATCCATAGACGGCCGTCCCTCTCTATCACGCGATATGCGAAATTACGCCATTCTCAATGCTGATTTTACGCTACTTTCAATGTAGTTTTTACGCCATGACAGATGTAGTTTTTACGCCATTTTCATTGAAGGTTTTACGCTTGGCATCCTTAGCGCGACCCATTCCGAGCATCACATCAGAGCGTGCTTGGTTATCTCCGCTCGCACATCTCGGCAAACGAAATCAGCTTGGCATCTCCCCTGCTCGCCGCAGCTTCCTGACATCCTTGCGTAAAGCCTCGCTTCGAGAAGATCGCATAGCTTTTGTGCTGCCGCCTAAAGAGTTCGCTTCGATGCACGAGCTTTTGCAGCACGTCTTCGCCCACCGGTTCATTGCACCATTTGCATTCCGCAAACAGCGCAGTGCCCTCGCCATCGTCAACAATCAAGTCGATTTCTTCCTGCGTATGCGTGCGATTATCCGTCCCCCACCAGCGCCCAACGCTTGCCGGAACCACATCAAGCTGGCCCGCCCGCGCGAGTTCGTACACGTATTGTCTGCATATAATCTCAAAGACCGTACCCATATAATCCGATACGTGCGGCTCAATGCGCTCATACGCCATCTCGGCCATATCGTTTTGAATCAGCCCGATGTTCTGCGGAACAAACTTGTACCAGAACCTAAACATCTGGTCGCTCAGCAGATACACGGCTCGCTTATTGCTCGTCTCGTTTAGGGGCAGCTCGCGCTCGACAATCCCAAGCGACGCCAGCTTATCCACATAGCTCTTTACGTTGCTCGCAGGGATTCCCGTAGAGCTCGCAATCTCCGAGATCTTCGAGCGCCCCTGGGCAATTGCTTGCACGATCGCATCATATTGCTCGGGATTGCGGCACTCCTGCAATAGCAGGTTACTCGGCTCCTCAAAGAGATAGCCCGTAGGAGTAAGAAAAAGACGTTTGATGTTGTCCTTGAGCGGTGCGGCAGGATCGACTTTCTCGATATATGCAGGAATGCCACCCGTCATGCCATAGCAAACTGCAGCGTCTTCGCGACCCATGCTCTGCCACAGGCCGAGGGTCGTCATAAAATCGAGCGGCATGATCTTAAACTGGGCCGTACGCCTACCGTATAGCGGACTCTCGTAGCCCAACACCTGCTCTTCCATAAACGAAAGCGACGACCCGCACAGGATAAGCATAAGCTTGGTCTCTTTGTACAAGTGATCGATCTTGTCTTGCAGCAACGAGCTGATCTCGGGATTCGATTGGGCGAGATAAGGATACTCGTCGATCACGACAATCAAACGTTCCGTACGAGCCATGGTAGCCAATGCATCGAACGCCTCGTCAAAACTACGAAACGACACGCCAGCAACACCAACGGAGCCCGCAAGTATCGCCTGGCTAAAGCCATGCAGGTTTGCCTCTGCATTGGTGCGACGAGCTTGAAAGTAAATAGCCTTCTTGCCTTGGATAAACTCTGTGATAAGACGCGTTTTGCCCACGCGACGGCGGCCGTAAATCACAGGCATCTCAAAGGAGCCCGTGCCATACAGTCGATTGAGCTCGGACATTTCCGCCGTTCTTCCGATAAACATAGGGCCATCCTTCCTTTACGTTATAGCTAGCTATATTATACCTTCCTATAATATAGCTAGCTATAACGTAATTCGACAAGCGGCGCACGCAAAAGGGTCGGTACACCACCGCACGTGGACCGTTCCGGAAAGCGCGTCCCGTTCCGAGCGGCAATTCCGGGTCACGGTTTCCTCAGGTACAAGACGACGATCCGCCGCCCTTATCACATGCCTTCAAATATGCGATCCAGAAACACAAAACAGCAGATAGAATGCTCTTTTTCAAAAAGTACACGTCCCGAAACTTACCAAGACTTCATATCTAGCTACCGTTCAAGGTCGCCGATTACCGTCCGCCGATTCGGATGTAAAAATGTCGCCGAAAGCAGGTCATCTACCTGCATGGTTAGATTTTGGTCAGCTTTTGGTCAGCTGAGCGGCAAGTTCCAGCTGATACGTTTTTGCTACCCAAAAGGAGGCGGTAGCTCATGACCCATTGCAATGACCAACTCATCGACCAACTGCTCACTCAAGCCGAGCAAGAGGGGCGCTGTCTGATTCCCCCGAGCGCGGCGATCCGAAAAGCGCTCCTTCGGCGCACCGGCGGCACGGTCGTCTCGCCCATTCCGGGGTTGTTTGCGCGAAAAACGCGCTGGGATGAACTCAACCGAGCGCAACGCCATTGCGAGATTATCCGCGCCCTTGCGATCATCCATCCCGATTGGACGTTCTGCTCGTTTTCGGCAGCTTGCCTGCTGGGGCTCGAGGTCTCGTGGCGACACCTGAACGTCGTGCATGTTTGCAGCTCGACAAAGCCGTCGGCTCGTCCGGGCGCACATATTCAGCGACACCAGATTGAGCCGGCCGGAGCAATACGCAGAGCCGGCATATCGGTAACGCCGCCCATCCAAACGGCCACAGATTGCCTGCTGCAAACTGGTTTTGCCGACGGCATGCCCATTGCCGATTCGACGATCTCAAAGCTCGGCCTTGCGCCGGAACAGCTGATGGAGGCCGTGGAGCAACGAGCGACTGCACGCAATGGTCGCGCGATTCGCACCGCCCTCACAACGCTTCGATATGCCGACGTCCGCGCCGAGAGCGGCGGGGAATCGGTCGCCCGAGCCGTCATGATCGAGACGGGCTTTGCGCCCGACTGGCTTCAATACGAGCTGACGGACCCCTTCGATTCGGCCAAGCCCATACGAACGGACTTTGCCTGGGAGCGCCAGGCGCGGGAACTCACACTGGGCGAGCTCGACGGGCTCATCAAATATACCGACCAGACCATGCTGGCCGGACGCACCACCGCCGAGGTGCTCGTTGCCGAACGACAGCGCGAGGCGCACCTATCGCTCTACGGTCACCCTCTGCTGCGCTTTACCATGAACGAGGTCCGCTCGACAGGAATGCTCGCCAAAAAGCTGCAGACGGCAGGCATCCGGCAGACCGCGCTGCCGACATGGCTCAACGAGGTGGACCTGTAGGAGCTGCTAGGCCACGCATCGCCGAATCGCATCCCCCCTATCTGGGCCGCGTTTTCCCAACGGCCACGCCAACGGAAAGCGCGTCCCAGCCTGGACACTCAAAACGGGATGCGCTTTCCGGATGGCGGGCCTGGCGGAAAGCGTGTCCCGGAATCCCGTCTCAGAGCTGGACAGGCTTTCCGGTTGAGTCCTTCAGCGGAAACCGCATCCCGGAATAAACACTCAAACTGGGATGCGCTTTCCAAACGGCCGGCCAGCGGAAAACACATCCCATTCTGAGGCACGATTCCGGGACGCAGTTTCCGCATGCGGCCCCGTTGGGAAAGTTAATCCCGTTCCGAGGCCGGATTCCGGGACGCAGCTTCCGCATGCGGAGGCGCTCCAAACAAAAGGCCCCGGCTCGCGATGGAGCCGGGGCCAAAGGCGCAGCGTATGTAGTTGATGCTCAGCGCGAACGGCCCGTCAACAATGGCCGTCCACGCTCTACCCTACCCGCGGCGACGGGCGCGGCTGTAGGGCGTATCCACCATGGGCAGATCTGGACGCAGCTTGCCGTCAAACGCGCGGTAGGCGTTCTGCACGGCGGGCGCCGTGGGGATCGTTGCGATCTCGCCGATGCCCTTGCCGCCGTATGCCACGGGCAGCAGCTCGTCCTTCTCCACGTAGATGGCGTGGATATCCGGAATCTCGGGCGCACGGAACAGCCCGAGCGTACCGTACCTTGCCTGGGGCATGCAGTCCTTGAGCGGCCAGTCCTCGGTAAGCGCATAGCCCATACCCATGAGCACGCCGCCTTCGATCTGACCCTGGATGGAGATGGGGTTGACCACCTTGCCGGAATCGTGCGCGGCATAGACCTCGCTCACGCGACCGTCATCATCCAAAATGACCACATGTGTGGCAAAGCCGTAGCAGATGTGGCTCTTGGGGTTGGGAACATCCGCACCCAGCTTGTCGGTCGGCTCCAGGTACACGTAGCCAAACTCGCATCCCTCGAGCGCCTTGATGGCGGCCGCGGGATCCTGAGGATGCATACCCTGGCCGGCGACGAGCTCCTGCGTGTGCAGCTGATAGGCGCGACCGTCGTCGTACTCGATCTTGACGCCGTCGCCATGCGCGCTCACGGGAGTATCGGGTGCATGCTTGCCGGCCTCGATGTCAAGCATGGCATCGCGCAGCAGGAAGGCGGCACCGCGCACGGCCTCGCCGGTCACGACCGTCTGACGCGAGCCAGACGTGGTGCCGGAGTCGGGAGCGTTCTCGGTAGAGCACTCGCCATTGGCGATGCAGCGAAGCGGCAGGCCGCATGCCTCGGCAACGTCCTGCAAAAAGACCGTGTTGCAGCCCTGGCCGATGTCGGACGTGGCAGCATAGACCACGGCCACGCCGTTCTCGACGCGAATCTTGCAGCGGCCGGCATCGGGCAGGCCCACGCCCACGCCGGCGTTCTTCATGGCGCAGGCGATACCGGCGTGTCCGGGATGCGCATAGTAGGCATCCTTGACCTCGAGCAGCGTCTCCTTCAGCGCCGTGGAGCAGTCGGCAATCTGCCCGTTGGGCAGAACCTCGCCCGGCTCGATGGCGTTACGGTAGCGGATCTCCCACGGATCCAGGCCGACCTTCTCGGCCAGCAGGTCGATCAGGCTCTCGAGCGCAAACTCGGACTGGCAAACGCCAAAGCCGCGGTACGCGCCGGCGGGCGGGTTGTTGGTGTAGTAGCCAAAGCCGCGAATGTCGGTATTCTGGTACTTGTAGGGGCCGACGGCATGCGTACAGGCGCGCTCGAGCACCGGGCCGCACAGCGACGCGTAGGCGCCGGTATCAAAGTTGATCTCGCAATCCAGGCCGGTAAAGTTGCCCTCGGCGTCGCAGCCCAGTGTAAAGGTGCCGTCCATGGCGTGGCGCTTGGGATGGAACGCGAGCGACTCGGCACGCGCGAGCTTGCACTTCACGGGACGCTGGAACTTATATGCGGCGAGCGCGGCCAGGTGCTGGATGGACACGTCCTCCTTGCCGCCAAAGCCGCCGCCCACGAGCATGGTCTCGACGACCACGCGCTCGGGCTCGCTATCCCAGCCAAACATGTGGGCGCACTCTTTACGCGTGTCGTAGGCGCCCTGGTCGGTCGACTGCACCTTGACGCCGTTCTTGTACGGGAAGGCGACGGCGCACTCGGGCTCCAAGAAAGCATGCTCGGTAAAGGGCGTAGTAAAGCGCTGCGTCACGGTGAACGCGCTCTCCGCCAGCGCCTTGGCGGCGTCGCCACGCGTCACGTGACGGCTCTGGCATACGTTGTCCTTGAGCTCCACCGTGTTGCCAAAGGCAAAGAAGCTGTCGTGCAGGCGCGGAGCGTCGGCAGCCCTGGCCTCGGCGATGTTGCGCACGGGTTCCAGAGGCTCGTAATCAACCTTGACGAGCTTCTTGGCCTTCTCGAGCGTCGCCTCGTCCTCGGCAACCACCAGCACGATGGCATCGCCCACGCAGCGGGTGATATCGCCCTGGGCGATCATGACGTCCCAGTCCTGGATAAGGTGGCCGACCTGGTTGACCGGCACGTCCTCGGCGCGCAGAATGCCCACCACGCCGGGCAGGGCCTCGGCCTTGGAGGTATCGATGGAGAGCACGCGGGCGCGCGGATACTTGGAGCGCACAGCGCTGGCGTAGGTCAGACCCGGCTGATCGAGCTCGTCGATGTCGTCGGGATACTTGCCCTCGCCGAGCACCTTCTTGCGCACGTCAATACGGAAGGCGCGCTTGCCCACGCCGTAGTCGTCACCGCGCTCCAGGTCCTCGTCGATCTGCTTTTCGCCACGGAGCACCGCAGCGGCCAGCGAGATGCCCTCGATAATCTTTTTGTAGCCAGTGCAGCGGCAGACATTGCCGCGAATGGCGTACTTGATCTGTTCCTCGGTAGGCTCGGGGTCCTCGGCGATCAGCGCTGCACCCGCCATGACCATACCGGGGATGCAAAAGCCGCACTGTACGGCGCCCACGGCGCCAAAGGCGTACACAAATGCCTCGCGCACATCCTCGGGCAGGCCCTCGACGGTCACGATGTTACGGCCGGCGGCAAGGGCGGTGGTCAGCACGCACGCCTTGACGGCCGCACCGTCCACATGGATGGTGCAGGTACCGCACGCGCCCTCGGAGCAGCCGTCCTTGGCGGAGTGAATGTGCAGGTCGTCGCGCAGATAGCGCAGCAGTGGTTTATTCTCCGTCGTCGTGTGCTCGACACCGTTAACGGTAAAAGTGAATTCCTGTGCCATGGTGATTCCCTTCTACACGCCGGCGGCGATGCCGGTGCGGTCGTGGATGGCGCCATGCGGGCAGACGACGGCGCACATGCCGCACGACAGGCAGTCCACGCCGTCGATATGGGCGCAGTTGTCCTCGATGCGGATAGCGCCGGCAGGGCACTTTTTGGCGCACATGCCGCAACCGATGCAGCTCGTGTCGCAGATCTTGCGAGCAATGGCGCCCTTATCGGTGTTGTTGCAGCGCACCAGGATGTTCTGGTAGCCGGGAACGAAGGCAATCACGCGCTGCGGGCACGCCATGCCGCACAGGCCACAGCCCGTGCACTTTGAGCGATCCACGCGGGCGATGCCATCGACCAGCGCAATGGCGCCGTGGGGGCAGGCCGTGACACAGGCACCACAGCCAATGCAGCCTTCGCTGCAACGGGCGTCGCCGCCTGCGGAAGCACAGCCGCTTCCGCAGGCAACGTAGGCCACGTTATGTTGAATGGATTTGGCCATAAGAGACTCGCCTATTTCTTAAGAAGGTACGAATAGTTGTCGCGCACAGCCCTGATGGTCAGGCGGACGGCCTCGGGAAGACCGGTGTTGACGGCATCGACCGAGACGGTGCGGACCGTGCCGGCGACGCGAACCTTAAAGTGGTCCTCGTCCACGGCCAGGAAGCCCTCGTTCTCGGAGTTCTCCATGTCCTCCTCGCTCCAGAACAGGGTGAGCTTGTCCTTGTAGGGACGGCCCTCCTGGTAAGGGCAGAACACGGCGCAGTTGCCGCACTCGTTGCACATGCCGTCGACATGGACGACCTGATGCTTGGCCAGGCCCGGCACCTTAATTGCCACGTTGGCGCGGTTGGGGCACACGTCGCAGCAGACCTCGCACACCGAGCCGCAGCCCAGGCAGCGGGTCTTGGTGCAGTTGCGCTTGTCGCGGCACAGCGACCCCTTGCGCTCGTAGCAGGTGTCCTCGCGGCCGGCCTGCTCGTTGCAGTCGGCGTACTTGTTAAAGTCCACACCGGCGATGGCACGGGCGACCTCGGCGGCGTCGGCAATAGCCTCGACCACGGTGGCAGGACCGCGACGGCAGTCGCCGGCAGCCCAAACGCCCTCGACGCCGGTGGAGGTGGCGGCAAGACGGCCGCGACGGTCGTGCTCGACGCCCGCGGCATCGTACAGGCTGGCATCGATGCCCTCGCCCACGGCGCAGATCACCGTGGTGGCGGAAAGCTCGACGGTCTCGCCCGTGGCGACGGGGCTGCGACGGCCGCTTGCATCCGGCTCGCCGAGCTCCATGACGTCGCAGGTCAGCACGGAGCCGTTGAGCGCCTTGGGCGCCAGCAGCTCGCAGAGCTCAACGCCGTCGGCAAGAGCAAGATCGAGCTCTTCCTCGTCGGCGGGCATCTGCTTCTTGGTGCGGCGATACACCAGGCGCACGTTCTTCACGCCGGCCAGGCGCTTGGCCACGCGGGCCGCGTCCATGGCGGTGTTGCCGGCGCCAATGACCACGACGTCCTCGCCCAGCTCGAGCTTCTCGCCCTTCTTGGCGGCCTCGAGGAACTCCAGCACATCGAGCTCGGCACCCTCGCCCAAGCCCGCAGAGCCGGGCATCCAGGCACCGGTGGCCACGACCACGTCGGTAAAGCCTTGAGTCTTGAGTTCGTCGATGGAATCAACGCGAGCGTTGAGCTGCACCTGTCTCTTATACACATCTGACGCTGCCGACGATACCCCTTGTGTAG
>CABRIB010000046.1 GCA_902470915.1 uncultured Collinsella sp.
CTACACAAGGAGTATCGTCGGCAGCGTCAGATGTGTATAAGAGACAGAGCAGATTGAGCGCTACGTCGCCTCGGGCGAGCCCATGGACAAGGCAGGCGCCTACGGCATCCAGGGCGTCGGCGGGCGCATGCTCGTGCATGATATTTCGGGCGACTTCTACAACGTGGTGGGCCTGCCCATCGCACGCGTCGCACGCGCGATTCAAAAACTATCGTAATTGCATCTGGCGCTGGGTATCCCCCAGCGCCTACAATTTCGGCGTACCGTACGGATCCCGACCGGGCATAAGGCCCAGCGGAAAACCGATAGGAGTAAAACATGGATACACTGCTTGAGGCCATTGACGTTTGCGATGTCGATGGCTTTTGCTTTGGCAACTATACGGACGAGGAGGCCGGCACCGGTTGCACCGTAATCGTGGCACCCGAGGGCGCCACCGGCGGTGTTGACGTTCGCGGCGGTGCACCGGCATCGCGCGAGACCGACCTGCTGCGTCCCGAGAACACCGTGGACAAGGTCCACGCCGTCTGCCTTTCGGGTGGATCGGCCTTTGGTCTGGAGGCCGCAAGCGGCGTCGCCCGCGAGCTCGAGAGCCGCGGCATCGGCCTTCCCGTCGGCCCCACTCAGGTGCCCATCGTGTGCTCTAGCTGCATCTTCGACCTCGCGTTTGGCGACCCCACCGTACGCCCCGACATTGAGGCTGGCATCTCCGCCGTGCGCGAGGCGCTCGACAACACCCCCACCATGCTCGAGCAGGGCAATGTAGGTGCCGGCACCGGTGCCACCGTGGGCAAGCTCATGGGCCCCGCCACCTGCATGAAGGCCGGCCTAGGCGCTGCCGCCGTGGCACTCGGCCCTGTTAAGGTGGGTGCCGTGGTCTCGGTCAACGCCTGCGGCAATATCGTCGACCCCTTCACCGGTGAATGGGTCGCTGGCATGCGCGCCGCAGCCGATAGCGACCAGATCGTCGACATGGAGCTCGCAGCCTTTGCCGCCGCCGGCTCCATGCAAATGCCACTCGACCGCACCAACACCACCATCAGCTGCATCGTCACCAACGTTGAGCTCACCAAGGCTCAGGCCACCAAGGTCTCCCAGATGGCCGCAGACGCCTATGCGCACGCCATCCGCCCCACGCACACCACGAACGACGGTGACACCATCTACACCCTCGCCAGCGGCAAACTAGACGCTCAGACAAGCGCCGCCGTTCCCTTGGACCTGTTGGGCATGCTCGCCGTAAGGGCTTTGCAAACCGCCATCGTAAACGGAGCCAAAACCGCCAAAACCTCCCACGGAATCCCGGGTGCCGCGAAGTAACCTTACTCGACCGGTTGCCCGGTGGGTCTTGGTTATGTTTGCTGCTCTACAGTCCCATGCAAGACGAAGGCCACATTAAGTGGCCTTCTTTGCATGCGGAACTCGCGACAAACGTAATGCCCGCCCGTCCCCGACCGACTACCAACTAAGATCTTTTCAGCCCAGGCCCCTGTGTACCGCGCGTCGAAGATCTTCAAATTCACCTATCTGACAATCGATTTATAGCAGAGGCCCCTTGGCCTTTAGTTTGATACAAGTTCCGCACGAGCCGGAAAGCACTTAATGTGCTTTCCGTGCGAGCAGGACTGTTCGCAGTAGCAAACTAAAGGCCAAGGGGCCCAGTCAACCTATCAGCAGCGATTACTCAGCAGTTAGTTGAATTTGAAGATCTTTGAGGCAAGATGGTATAGGCCGAGTGTGGTTTTGTCTCCGGCCCGTCCACGCAGGTTGGTGAAGAATCCAACCACGCCGTAGCGAGCGCGACGATACATGCGCTCGTCGTACTCCTTCAGGTCCTTCCACAGCGTCTTCAGGCGCTCATCGGCACAATCTTCCTCGGAAAGCTTGGTGAGCACCGAGCAAATCGCCATCATCATGGTGAAGTAGCCCATCATGTACGAACGCAGACGCGAGGACTCGACGTCCTGGTACAGGTGGAACGATTCCATCATGATGCGCGTTACGCGGAACTGCTGACCCAGGCGCTTGACCATCGTGGCCTCATTGACGCTCTGGCCCTCGCGACCGATAAAGTAGCGATAGAGGTCGATGTCGGCGTAGTACATGGTCTTGCAGCGCGGCAGCGGCACGTATGCGTAGATATTGTCCACGTAGAACGTGTGTGCCGGCATAGGTAGATTGGACTCGCGCAGCACATCGGTGCGATAGCACAGGCTATGCATAAGCAGGTTCTGATCGGGACGGAAGTGCCCGATCTGGTCCCAAGAGAAAATCTTTTTGCGCGGCAGGGCAAACTTGTAGCCAATAGCGGTATGCGTGCCCTCGTAAACCTTCTCGTACACGTAGTTCGAGATAAACAGGTCGACGCGCTGGTCGCGCTCCTCAAAGCCACGCAGAATCGACAGCATGGTCGAAAGCGCCGCACCGTCGAGCCAGTCGTCCGAGTCGACAACCTTGTAGTAGGTGCCCTGCGCCTCGCGCAGGCCCGAAAGAACGGCGATGCCGTGGCCGCCATTCTCCTGGTGCACCGCGCGGATGATTCCAGGATAACGGGCCTCCCACTCGTCGGCCTTGGCGGCCGTCTCGTCCTTGGATCCGTCGTCCACCACGATAATCTCGATATCGGTAGCGTAATTGCTCCCCTCCAAGATGGAGGTGATGCAATGGTCCATGTCCTTGGCGGCGTTATACGAGGGAATACCGAATGTTATGACTTTATGCATGGCAGGCGATAATCTCATCCGAAAGATCGAGGGCGGAATTGGTCACGGCGTCCATATCGTAGTAACGATACTCGGCCAGACGACCCACCGGGTGGAAGTTCGTCAGGTTCTGGACACGCTCAAGATAGCGCTCGTAGAGCTCACGGTTCTCGGGCTCAAGAATGGCGTAGTACGGCGTCTCGCCCGAGCCGGGTGTATAGGCTTTGGAGTACTCCTTCATGATGGTGGTCTTGCCGGGCAGGACCTGACCGGTCATGTTCTTGAACTCGGTGATACGCGTGTAGTCCTCGCTCGTGGTGTAGTTGACGGTGCCCACGGGCTGGAACTGATCCATATCGAGCGTCTCGAACTTCATATCGAGCGTGCGGTACGGCAGCGCGCCCAGGTCGAGGTTGAACAGCTCGTCGAGTGGACCGGTGTAGACGATCTCGCCACCATAGACCTTGCCGTCGATCTTGACGGTAGTCTCGTCGATTTCAAAGAGGTCACGGGCGTCCACGTCACAGAATACGTCGATCAAATCGTGATCGAGCATATGCTCGAACAGCGCGGTATAGCCGTCCTGCGGCATGCCCTGGAAGGGAGCTTGCGGGAAGTAGCGGTCATCATCGCCCACAAAGACGGGAACGCGGCCGGTGATCGAGGGGTCGATCTGATCGGGCGTCTGGCCCCACTGCTTCATGGTGTAATGCAAAAAGACGTTCTCGTAGACGTAATCGGCGACCTCGGCCAAGTCGGGGTCGTTCTTCTTACGCAGCTCCATAATGGGCACCTTGACATCCTTGCCAAAGGTCTCCACGAGCTTCTGATACAGCTCCTCGCCGCGCTCGTCACCAAAGGCGAGCTTGAGACTCGCATGGTTGAAGGGCACGGGCATAAGGGTACCGTTGATGTTGGCGAGCACCTTGTGCTGATAATCCGTCCACTTGGTAAAGCGCGACAGGAAATTGTGCACGCGCTCGTTAAAGGTGTGATAGATATGCGGACCGTACTCGTGGATCAGGATTCCGGCCTCGTCAGTGCAGTCATAGGCATTGCCCGCAATGTGGCTACGGCGCTCCAAAACGGCAACACGATAGCCGATGGTCTCGGCAAGACGGCGGGCGCAAACGGCACCGGCATATCCAGCACCGACGACAATCATGTCGTACGCGCCGGCGTTAAAGCCTTCAGGCAGGCCTGAGGTAATCTGCATCGATACTCCTTGTCAAAAGCCACGGGCTCGTTAGCTGGGCTTTTCTCGAACATTCTTCGAGACATATTTATCAGAGCGATTATAGCGCTAATGCGTCCTATAATGAGCTTGCCACACAAGGAAAGCTCAAGCACCGCGGCGTACATAATTGAAAGGTAAACCCGCTAGCAGCGGGTTTATTCGTGAACAGCCGGGCGCCTGGAGCTTAGCGAAACGCTTGTAAGGAGTAACATGAGCGATTTCCTTAACCGTATGAAGTCTGCCGCCAAGGCCGACCTTAAGACGATCGTCCTGCCCGAGGGCGAAGATCCGCGCACCATCGTCGCGGCCACCAAGATCATCGAGGAGGGCCTGGCAAAGATCGTCATCCTGGGCAACCCCGACGAGATCAACGTTCCCGGCGCCACCGTCATCGACCCGCGCAATGCCGAGAAGCACGAGGAGTACGCGCAGAAGTTTGCCGAGCTCCGCGCCAAGAAGGGCGTCACCATCGAGCAGGCTCGCGCCCAGGTGATGGACGCCACCTACTTTGGCACCATGATGGTCAAGATGGGCGACGCCGACGGCCTGGTCTCCGGCGCCTGCCACTCCACCGCCGACACCCTGCGCCCCGCGCTTCAGATCCTCAAGACCGCCCCGGGCACCAAGCTGGTCTCGGCCTTCTTCGTGATGTGCACCGACACCCCGCAGTTCGGCACCGACGGCACGCTGATCTTCGCCGACTGCGGCCTCAACATCAACCCGTCCTCCGACGAGCTCTCCGAGATCGCCATCGCCTCCGCTCACTCCTGGTCCACCTTCATGGGCAACGTTGAGCCGCACGTGGCCATGCTCTCCTACTCCACCATGGGCTCCGCTGGCGGCGAGGTCGCCAAGAAGGTCCAGGAGGCTGTGAAGTTCTGCAAGGAGAAGGCTCCCGAGCTCGCCATCGACGGCGACCTGCAGCTCGATGCCGCTATTGTCCCCACCGTCGCCCAGCTCAAGGCTCCCGGCTCCTCCGTTGCCGGCAAGGCCAACGTGCTCGTGTTCCCCGACCTCGAGGCCGGCAACATCGGCTACAAGCTGGTCCAGCGCTTCGCCGGCGCCGACGCCTACGGCCCCATCCTGCAGGGCATCGCCAAGCCGGTTAACGACCTTTCGCGCGGCTGCTCTGCCGACGACATCGTGGGTGTCGTGGCCATCACTGCCGTCCAGGCTCAGATGGCTGAGTAGCGGACATATCCCCTCGGGACAGGAATTTCCACCTGCTAGCAAAAAGGCCTCCGGAGCTGTTGCTCTGGAGGCCTTTCGTTTACTTGCAAATGCGCGCGTTAGTTGTTCTTGGTCAGACGCTCGACGTCGTGGGCGATCATGTATTCCTCGTCGGTGGGGATGACCATGACCGTGACGGCGGAACCGGCGGCACTGATGACCTGCGGGCCGTTGCCCACGGCCTCGCGGTTCTTGTTATTGTCGATGCGCACGCCCAGCCACTCAAAGCAGTCACAGAAGGCCTTGCGGATCGACCAGTCGTTCTCGCCGATGCCGGCGGTAAAGGTGATGGTGTCCACGCCCGCCATAGAAGCGATCATGGAGCCGGCCTGCTGCATGGCCTTATAGGCGAACATATCGAAGGCGAGCAGGCAGCGCTCGTCGCCCTCGGAGGCGCGTGTACGGATGTCGCGAGCGTCGTTGGAGATGCCCGAAATGGCAAGCAGACCAGACTGCTTGTTCATCATGTCGTCGACTTCCTGGTAACTGTATCCGCCCTCGCGCTGAAGGTAGCACACGGTGGCCGGGTCAATGGAACCACAACGGGTGCCCATCATCAGGCCGTCGAGCGGCGTGAGGCCCATCGTGGTATCGCGGCACACGCCGTCCTCGATGGCGGCGAGCGAAGCACCGTTGCCCAGATGGCACGAAAGCAGACGGTGGCAGCGCGAGCCCAGGATCTCCTTGGCCATCATCCACTCATAGCGGTGGCTCGTGCCGTGGGCGCCGTACTTGCGCACGTGGTACTTGTCGCACACGTCCTTGGGCAGCGCATAGGTATAGGCGACCTCGGGCATGGTCATGTGGAACGAGGTATCGAAGACCGCCACGTTGGGCAGCTCCGGATACTTCTCACGGCAATACTCGATTGCCGCGGCCTCGCCGTAATTGTGCAGCGGAGCGAGCGGGGCCACCTCAAGGATCTTAGCCATGACCTCATCGTCGACGACCGCGGAATCATCGAAGTGCCAGCCGCCCTGAACGATACGATGGCCAATGCCATCAATCGTAAAGTCGGTCTTCTCGAGCTCCTCGAGCACGCGAGCGATAGCAGAGCGATGATCGGGGAAAGGGACCTCCTCGGTCTGCTTGGCGCCACCGTTCTCGGAGTGGCCAAAGATGCCCATGTCCGAACCGATACGTTCGCAGTTGCCCTTGGCGAAAACCTCTCGGGTATCGGTATCCAAAAGCTGATATTTAAGGCTTGAGCTGCCGGCGTTGACAACAAGTACGTTCATGAGACTCCTTTGCAGTGCAATACGGTCGACGCAGACCCCTTAAGGCGGCCGCATGTTAATAAGAAGTTATCATAACTTAATAAATAGCTATCAGGCATATCGCCCAACGAGCACAAAAGAAGGGCCGAACGGCACTCGGTCGTCCAGCCCCTCCCCTCTTGCAATTACTTGCCGTTGACGATGCGCTCGACGTCGGAAGCGATCATGAACTCCTCGTCCGTGGGAATGACGAAAATCTTGACCTTGGAATCCTTGGCAGACAGGCACCAAGCGCCGTCACCACGCAGGGCGTTGCGCGCATGATCCATCTTGACGCCCATAAAGGCCAGACGGTCGGCAACGCCGGCGCGAACAGCCGGAGCGTGCTCGCCGATGCCGGCGGTAAAGACCAGGGTGTCCATGCCGCACATGGAAGTGGCCATCTCGGCAGCCTTGGCGGCAATCTTGTAGACGAACATATCGAAGGCGAGCTGAGCCTCGGGGTCACCGGCAGCGGCGAGCTCCTCGACGTTGCGGCAGTCGTTGGTCTTGCCGCCGGTCACAGCCAAAAGGCCGGACTTCTTGTTCATCATCTCATCGACCTCGTCGAAGGTGTAGCCGCCTTCGCGCTGCAGGTAGCACACGGTAGCCGGGTCGATGGAGCCGCAGCGGGTGCCCATCATGACGCCGTCGAGCGGGGTGAGGCCCATGGTGGTGTCCATGCACTTGCCGTCCTCGATGGCGCACAGGGAAGCGCCGGAGCCGATATGGCACACGACGACCTTGCGAGCCTCGCCGTTGGTCATCTCGGCGACCTTCTTGGAGATGTAACGGTAGCTGGTGCCGTGGGCGCCGTACTTACGGATGTGCAGCTTGTCGCAGACGTCCTTGGGCAGGGCGTAAGTCTTGGCGACCTCGGGCATGTTGAAGTGGAAAGCGGTGTCGTAGACCGTGACGTTGGGCAGGTCGGGATACTGCTCCAGGCAGTACTCGATAACGTTGGCCTCGGGGTTGTTGTGCAGCGGGGCGAGCGGAGCGACCTCGCGGATCTTGGCGAGGACGTCCTCGTCGACGAGGGAGGAATCGCCGAAGTACCAACCGCCCTGAACGATACGGTGGCCGATGCCCTCGATCTTGACGCCGTTGGCCTCGAGGTCCTTCAGGACGACCTCGATGGCGACCTTGTGGTCGGGGAACTCGATGTTCTCGGTCACCTTCTTGGAACCGTTGGCAGCGTGGGTGAAGGTACCGCCGGTAAAGCAGACGCGCTCGCAGGAGCCCTTTGCGGACACCTTATGGGACTTGGTGTCGATGACCTGATACTTAAGGGTCGAAGATCCCGCGTTGACGACCAGAACGTTCATGTGTCTCCCTACTAACAGGCGGTGTGGCGCCGCCAGGTTACATACGCTTCAATAATAAACCCAAACGCCCTCGCGCTCGGGTTTATTGCGTTGATATATAAGTTATCGGTGCCTAAATACTCATGGCCTTTGACTTGTAAGACGAAATAGCGCGGGGATATACACCAGGGAAGAAATCCCGAGCGCAACAAGCAATACGACTCGAATGCCCGCGATGCTGCTCAACGCAGCATTGAACAGATAGAAAAGGATGGCACCCACCGCCACCATCTGGCTTTGGACCGAAATCAGTGAACAGCGCATCGAAGAATCGACAGCATTTTGAAAAATTGAGTATTTAATTGGAGCAAATAACGAGTACGCGACCGTCTGCAGTACATAGAACACGGGCAGCAAATAGACCGGAGTAAAGGGAATCAAAAACAGAGCAGCCAGGGAAAGGCGCACGATGCCGCAAATACGCGCAAAACGGCCCTTGTCGACATGAGCAATCACACTGGGCACAATAAGCCCCATGGAGGCGGAGGCAAGGAGCTGGACCGCAATGGTCACGCCCGAAGCGACGGCATTCATTCCGCGGCCTGCAAGCAACAGTGAGAAGAAGTCTTCCAGAGCGACGAAGGCAAATGCCTGAGAACAGTCCATGATGAACGCTGGCCGAAGAATGCCATTGCCCGCAATAGCAGCACCGATCATCTTCGGGCTCATTCCATGCCCAGGTGTCACCGCAGCGCCCTCTCTTCTCGCCTCAGGAATACAGACAACGACAACCAATGTCAGCACCATTGTGATGATATCGACCGAAAGTCCAATGAGATACGCGCCAGCGGACGAAATGAAACCGCCCACACAAGCGGAGAGGGCATAAGAGGCATAGAAAACAAATCGCTCAACGACATTAAGTCTTACGAGCTGGTCCTGGGAGACGCTGTCAATGTAAATCGCTTCTATGGATCCGCTCAGACATGCAACGGCAAAACCTTTGAGAGCGAACGCACCGATTAAAAGCAGAGGAGAACGGACGAGAAGCAGGGCGGCGTAGTATCCAAGCATCCCCACGACGCCAACGAGACCGCTCACCTTTCGTCCAAACCTATCAGCAATATAGCCAGTGGGAACTTCAAGGATGAACTTGCTCACTTGATATGCAATCATCATGCTAGAAATCGCCACCATCGAGAATCCGACGAATTCAAGGTAAACCGTCAGAAAATACAAAATGGTGCTGAAGTTCGATAGAAAAACGAACGTCATATAAAGCAAAACCGTACGGTTTTTCATACTCCGCCCTCCAAGAGTCAGCAATCTAAAATCGGAATCTTGGAAAAGCATGAGGGCAGAGCCGTCAGTCATGTGTTACAAGGCGTCAACATTCACTTGACGCCACGAGGCCAAATGGCCTCACGAAGCAAGGTGACGCAATAGGTGAAGAAATACCGTCTGGTGTCGATCGGTCCAGGCATTTTGTCGATAGCAAAAGTAGATGGGCAAGGCTACGTCATGCGAGCCTTCAATGGAACACTCGCTCACTTCCAGTCCATCTGATGCGAGAGAAGAGCCAGAAAAGCTCAATATCAATCCCCCGGCTTGAAGAAACTCAGTCTGCGCCCTGTTTCCGTATTCGACATCGCGAAAGCGGAAATTAACCAGCTGGGCTTCGGGGCATTGATTGATTGCATTGAGACAGGGTGACAAATTAATGGGAACAGCGAGCCTGCCGCCCAGTAACTCACGAATGGTCATAGCGTCAACAGATTGATGACCAGCTGGGCATGAAAGAACCTTGAGCTCCTTTTCACCCAAGTATTTCGAAGAAAGGACACTATCCCTTGGTTCCTCAAATGAGATGGCCGCATCCGAAATGCCAAGCACAAGTGATTCAAAGCATGTGGCCGTTGGCTGATGCCAAACATCAAGGTGAATCTGAGGGTGCGAGCTTTCAAACGAGTCGTACCAGTTTTCGGAAAAAAGACGCCCCCGCCCGTGAAGACAGGGGGCGTAAAGACGGAAATGGCCGTCGGGCGAAACGCCGCCGTTCCCCGATTGAGCGTACTTTTTGAGATCGTCGACTTGCGCCAGGATCACGCGTGCACGATGCGCAAATTCTCTGCCCGCCGGAGACAAAACAGCCTCCCCCGCCGATCGGTCGAGCAAAACAATCTGATACTCAAATTCCAACTTTTTTATTGCCGACGAAACGGCCTGCGGACTCACGTGAACGGCGCGAGCCGCTTTGCGCACGCCGCCATAGTTCGCTACAGCTTGAAGGTATTCGAGTTGAGAAAGCTGCATAGATTACTCCAAAGGCAGCCAAGTCGACGGGCCGTGCGTCCTCAGATGAGGTTCTCGCCCAGGTTTTTGCCGCCGAGAACGTGCATGTGGAAGTGCATGACGGTCTGGCCGGCGTTGACGCCCTTGTTGGAGATGACGCGGAAACCGTCCTCCAAGCCCTTGGCCTTAGCGACCTCCTGGATGGCGTGAGCCATGGCGCCCATGGTCTCGGCAGGTACGTTGTCGGCGATGTCACTGTAGTGCTTCTTGGGGATCACGAGCGTATGGACCGGCGCCTGGGGATTGAGGTCGTCGAAGGCGATGACCTGGTCGTCCTCATAGACAACGGTCGAGGGGATCTCGTGGTTGGCAATTTTGCAGAAGATGCAATCGCACATGGTTGGTTCCTTTCTCACAGACCAAGCCAATTATATTTGGTCGGGATGGTTAGAACGAGAGGTTGTCGTCCGTGTTGGCGGCTTCGCCGTCGGCGAGCACGTCGTTGCCGTCGACGTCCTTAAGAAGCACCGAGACCTTCTGCTCGGCATCGGACAGGCGGGTGCGCAGGCTCTTGAGGAGCTCGACGCCGCGGGTATAGCTCTCGAGCGACTCCTCGAGCTCCATATCGCCCGACTCCAAGCTGCGGATGATGAGCTCCAACTCCTGCGAAGCCTGCTTGTACGTAAGCTGCTCGACCGGGGTCTTCTCTGCCATATCTGTTTCCTTTCCTAAAGGTTTATCGCTATGAAACGCGGTCTACTCGACCGTATTGACCGTTGCCGCCACGTTGCCGTCTGCCATGCGCACGCGGATGGCGTCGCCGGGCTTAAAGGTCTTGGCGCTCGTAGCCACACCATCATCGCTGTACGCGATGGAATAGCCACGGGCAAGCACCTTGAGCGGCGACAGGGCATCGAGCGAGGCTGCCGCACGGCCCAGGTCGGACGCAGGTTTGCTGAGCATCGTGCGCCCCTGATGCTCCAGGCGGGAACTCGCAAGCGTGAGCGCATGGCGCTTGCCATCGAGCCCCGAGGTGCTTGCAGCCAGACGCTCGGGCAGGCGCTCAAAGTTGGAGCGGAATGTCCCGACCGAGCGCGCTATGGCGCCCGACAGGCGATCGGCAGTCAGTGCAAGCTCCGATTCGCGACGCTCGACCATAAATGTGGGGTCGTTGAGGCACGGGCGGCAGGCGGCGGCATCGAGTGCATCGCCCAGACGGGCCGTATAGGTATTCCAAGCGCGGCGACCACGCTGATCGAGCATCTCCAGGTCGACCTGATTCGACCCAATCATCGATGCCATCGCGGCGCCCAGACGCTGATGGCGCGCCTCGAGCACATCTGCCAGCTCAGTCATAGCCGGCGCCACCGATTCGGCCGCCGCCGTGGGCGTGGAGGCGCGACGGTCGCTCACCATGTCGCAAATCGAGGTATCGGGCTCATGGCCAATGCCGGTCACCACGGGCACAGGACAAGCCGCCACCGCGCGGGCAAGCTCCTCGTCATTAAAGGTCATGAGGTCCTCGAAGGAGCCACCGCCGCGCACCAGCAAGATGCAGTCGGGCGCCGGCGTAATGGCGGCGGCACGGCGCAGGCCCTCGATGAGCTCTGCCGGCGCGCCCTCGCCTTGAACTTTGGCACCCACGCAAGCGAGCTCGACGAGCGGGTTGCGACGACGCAATGTGCGCTTGACGTCATCGATTACAGCGCCCGAAAGCGAGGTGACGACCGCCACGCGGGAGCAGAACACCGGGATGCGGCGCTTGCGCGCTTCGTCCATCAGGCCCTCGCGGCGTAGCTTTTCGGCCAGTTGCGCCACTTGTTGACGCAGCAGACCCTCCCCCGCCAGCGAGAACGAGCGGGCGACAAAGCTCATGCGGCCCGTGGCCTTATAGAGATTGAAGCTGCCCTTAAAGCTCACTTGCATGCCGTCGCGCAGATCGAAGGTGCGCTTGAGATAGGCGCCCTTCCAAATGATGCAGTCAACGGCGGCCGAATCGTCCTTAATCTGGAAGTAGCAGTGGCCGCTTCGGGCATTGGGGCCACGAAAGCCCGTAACCTCGCCCAGAACGCTCAGCTGCGGAATGGCATCGAGCGCACCGGCGGCGATCTCCACTGCCTGGCTCACGCTGAGCTCCTTGCGCTCCTGCTCATCCGAACCGTCGAACTCGGCGGAAACGGCATTGCCGGTTAGATTCCAGCCTGCCACGCAGCCTCCTTTCGTCATCGTGCACAAGGGCTTCGGCCCTGCGCAAATTCAAGTCCAACACATAGTACAGCGCCGCGGGGACACGAATCCCCGCGGCGCCCAGCGACCCAATTTGTTATCGGTTGGAGTTTCTGTTGTAGCGAGCCATAAGATAGAGCAGCTGAATGATCGAAGTGAGCGCTGCGGCAACATAGGTAAGCGCGGCTGCCGTCAGGACCTTCTTGGCACCGTTGACCTGCTTGGAGCTCATACCCGACTGCTCGATATACGCCACGGCGCGGCGGCTGGCATCAATCTCGACCGGCAGCGTAACCAACTGGAACAACACACTAAACGAGAAGAAGATCAGCGCGAGGGTCGTGAGTCCCGCGATGTTCATAAACAGACCCATGAGCAACACGATGGTCCAAGTGTTCTGGGTAAAGTTGACAACCGGAACCAGGGCGGTACGCACTTTCATCATGGCGTAGCCGCTTTGACGCTGGGCGGCATGGCCCGCCTCGTGGCAGGCGACGGCAACGCTTGCGACCGACCCGCCCGAACGGTTGGCATCCGACAGATACAGGTTGTTGTCCTGCGGGTTGTAATGATCGGTGAGCTCACCAGCGACGCCCTTGATACCCACGGCGTTGCAGCCGCTGGCGTCGAGCATGCGGCGAGCGACCGTGGCGCCCGTGTCGCCGTCCGAGCGAACCTTGGACCAGGTTTTATATGTCGAGTTGATATAGTTCTGTGCGGCAAGGCCAAGCACCGTACAGACAAGAACAACCAGCAGGTACAGCGGGTCAATGCCAAAGCCGTATCCATAGTAATAGGGCATGCGAATTCCTCCGAATCGAGTTACACGTTGGAGGCATTCTACCCACTCGCCCAGCCAACGAGACGCCATCGATGTTTTGGCATTGCTGCTCTAGAACGTTTGCAGCGTTTGGTAAAACCGCGTAACTATAAAAGCTCGATTTTGCCGTCCTTCACGGTGAGCCCCATGTTGCCCGAGAGCAGATCGTCCAGACGCGAGCCCACAAGCTCAAAGCGCCAGCCTTCGCGCAGGGGGCTCTGCTCGGGGTGCTCAATATAGTCGGCCAGGTCATCGCGCGAGGCAATGACCGAGGTCGCCACGCCCGAGCGCTCGGCAACTAGGCGAATGAGCGCATACATCAGGTCCGTCACGCTCTCCAACTCCGGCGAAATCTGACGGTGCCCGCGCACCATGAGCGGCAGGCGATCGTGCGGGCAGCTTGCGCCGCGCTTGATGGCCATGAGCGCACCGTCCACGTCGCGCTCCCCCAACTGATCGGTACCGCGAATGCTACGGAACTCCTCAACGCGCACGGGATTGCGCTTGACGAGCGCAAGCAGCGTGTCGTCGGACATGACCCACTTGCGCGGGATGTTACGGCGCTCGGCGCGGTCCTCGCGCCAGGCGGCGAGCTCGCGCGCGATGCCCAGCTGGTGGCGGCTGCACGAGTTGATGCGCTTGACCTTGCGGAATGCCTCGTGACGGTCGGCGCGATAGTGCGACTCGTCAGCCAGCGGGCGTAGCTCGTCGAGCACCCAGTCCACACGGCCCAGCTCGCGCAGGCGACTCATCATCTCGGTATAGGCGACGATCAAGTACTTGACGTCATCAATCGCGTACTCAATCTGCTTATCGGTCAGCGGGCGACGCGACCAGTCGGTCAGCGACTCGGTCTTGGGCAGCGAGACGCCGCAAAACGTCTGAACAAGCGCGCCATACGAAATCTGCTGGCGCTCGCCCAAAAAGGCAGCGGCGACCTGCGTATCGAAAATCGGTCGTGGCAGCACGCCCACGGTATGGAGCATAACCTCCATATCCTGCGAGCAGGCGTGGAAGACCTTAGTCACGCTCTCGTCTGCCATAAGCTCGGCCAGCGGCGATAGGTCGTCGATTACCAGGGGATCGACCGCGACGCTCTCGGCAGGGGTGGCAATCTGAACCAAGCACAGACGCGGATGGAATGTGCGCTCGCGCAAAAACTCGGTATCGACGGCAATCGCGTCGAACTCACGGGCGCGCTGGCAAAAGTCGAGTAGAGCCTGATGTGTGGAAATGTACATATCAACCCATCGAATAAGGTTAGGCCCGAAAAACACGGGTAGGATATCGGCATTGCCTTACAACTATACTCGGTTAGTCACAGAACGGGAACGTAAGTATGCGCTGCCTTATCATCCACAACCCGGCATCGGGCCCCAGCTCAGATGAAATCTACGCATTCACGCACGCCCTCGCGCAGGGCGGCGACGAGGTCGTGATGCGTTTTATCGGCGATGGCATGGAGCCCGAGGACGCCGTGGCAGACGTGCGCGAGTTTGATCGCGTGGTCGTTTCGGGCGGCGACGGCACCGTCTCCAACGTGCTCGACCAGATGCGCGGATGCGGTGTCCCCACGCTCGTCTTCCCCTCCGGTACAGCCTGCCTGTTCTTCAACAACATCGGCAATGCCCCCGAGGCAGCGGCGCTTGCCAAGGCTTGCCGCGCCGGTCGCACGGTCAAAGTCGACATGGGCGAGCTCTTTTGGCTCGACGAGAACGGCAACGAGAAGCGCCACGGCTTCATCATCATCGCCGGCTCGGGCTTCGACGCCGAGATCATGATGAAGGCCGCCCCCACCAAAAACGACATCGGCGAGATCGCCTACTTCCTCTCTGCACTCGCCACGCCCAACCCTACGGTAGCGCACTTTACCATTGAGCATGACGGCATTGTCGAGGAGCTCGACGGCATCTGCTGCATGGCCGGCAATACCTCGGTCATCCAAAACGACATCAACCTGTTCCCCGACTGCCGCATGAACGATGGCATGGTCGACATTGCAGTCATCGAACCCGTGCGCACCGTGCAGCTGCTGCCTACCGTGATCACCGCTGCGCTTGACCCCGCCGGCAAGGTACTCGGGCGCCCGCAGTTCAAGATCATCCAGACCAAGGAAGCCAAAATCACCTGCACCCCGTCGCTGGGCATGCAGTTCGATGGCGAGATTATCTCCAGCAATTCGGGCGTCTTTGGAGCCCGCGCGCTTCCGCAATGCCTCGACCTCATCGTCGACGAATTCTCCCCGCTCGGAAAATAGGAGGACCCCATGAACGACAATCCCCTGATCGGCTTTATTGTCATCGTCTTGGCCATGCTCGTCGGTTACGCCATCAACGTGATTCACCGCCGAAAGAAGTAAATCCACATTGGTATGATATTCATCCAGTTATCGACTCTCCCGCTGTTTATGCAAATCCTAAACAGCGGGAGAGTTTTCTTTTTGAGCACCGTCTAATGCTTTATTCAGCTACAGTAAATGCAGGGTGCCTTTATTTAACTAAAGCCATAAAATGAGTATTATTATCCGTTCATCGTATATTTCCACACGCTCATCGAGTAAAAGCTGTTGTCGAGTGAATACTCTTTACACTTCCTTTAGGCTAGTAGATGTATTTATTAGCTGAAACTCCGTACGGTTTCGCGGGGTTTCAACAGTTGGGAGGGATTATGAGGTTTACTCATCCTGTCAACACGCTCAAGAAGCTCGGCTGCGGCCTTGCGTTTGGAGCAGCGGCCATCATGGCCATGCCGACTTCGGCACTCGCCTGCACCCAGATCTACATGGGCAGCAAGCTCACGGCAGACGGCAACACGTACTACGGCCGTTCCGAGGACTTCGGTCCGCGCTATGTCAAGCACTTTGGCATTGAGCCCGCACACAAGGACGGCAACGAGTACACCTCGGTCGAGTCCGGTTTTGAGTACAAGTCCAAGGGCGCAACCTACCGCTACACCTTCGTTCGCGACAACCCCTCGCAGTGGGAAGATCGCTACGACGCATATTCCGAGGCAGGCATCAACGAGAAGGGCGTCTCCTGCTCTGCCACGCTGAGCACCTCCTATAACGAGAAGGCCGAAGAGGCCGACCCCATCACCGAGGAGACTGGCATTGGCGAATACAGCTATGCCCTGTCTCTTATACACATCTGACGCTGCCGACGATACTCCTTGTGT
>CABRIB010000047.1 GCA_902470915.1 uncultured Collinsella sp.
ATTTGGGGCCGCGGCATGGTCAAGATCGTGCCGATTCTGCTGGGCGTTGTGGTGAGCTATGCCGTTGCGGCCGCGCTGGGCGAGGTCGACTTCTCTGGCGTCGCAGCCGCCCCCTGGGTTGGCTTGCCCGTCGTGTGGGACAACACCGTGTTTGCGCTCTTTGGACCGCAGTTCGATAGCAGTCTTGCCACGACGGCCATTATCACCATCATGCCACTGGCCTTTGCGACCATGATTGAGCACATTGGAGATATTTCCGCCATTGGCTCTACCTGCGAACGCAATTACATTGCCGATCCCGGTCTGCACCGTACCCTGCTCGGCGATGGCCTGGCGACTATCTTGGCATCGCTCTTTGGCGCCCCTGCCAATACGACGTATGGTGAGAACACCGGTGTGCTTGCCCTGACGCGCGTGTTCGACCCGCGCGTGATTCGCATTGCCGCCTGCTGTGCCATTGTGCTTTCGTTCTGCCCCAAGTTTGCTGCGGTGATTGCCGCCATGCCGGCGTGCGTTATCGGCGGTGTGTCGCTCGTGCTCTACGGCATGATCAGCGCCGTTGGTGTACGTAACCTCATCGAGAACCAGGTTGATTTCCAGAACAACCGCAACGTGCTGGTGGCGGCTCTGGTGCTCGTGCTTTCGCTCGGCATTGCCTACAGTACCACCGGCGCCATTGTGCTGGAGCTGGGCGGCGTGACGATTTCGCTTTCGGGCCTTGCCGTGGGCTCGCTGGTGGGCATTGTGCTCAACGCCATCCTGCCCGGTAACGACTTTGAGTTCGATACTTCCGAGCTTGAGGAGACTGCTGAATAGCAGCTGCGTTCAGCCAAATTAAAAATGGCGTCCATGCGTATGTACGCGTGGATGCCATTTTTAATGCGTCAGTATCCAGTGGATGCCGCGTGCCATGCGCAGGTCAGTTTGGGTAAAGTGATTGCCGGGGTTGAGCTCCAGCGTTGTTGGAATGTCACGCTCGATAAACAGCTCTTCCATCGCGCGCGTATCGTCGAGTACGTGCCGCATCATGCGGTTGGGCGTCTTGGTTTCCTTTTTGCCGAGTGACAGATAGACGGCGTCGGGCGTAGCTGTCATCGTGCGCTCGCGCGCGTAGTCGATAAAGCCGGGGAACCACAGCGACCCCGATGCACTCGCCGCGCGCTCAAAGACATCTGTTTGCCAAAGTGCCCACAGTGCAAAAAGGCCCGCCAACGAGTAGCCGGCAACGCCGCGCCAGGTGGGCGGTTGCGGGAGCGATGATTCGGCCTCTGGGATTATCTGCTTCAACAACTCGTCAAGAAAACCAGCGGCCTGTCCACCAAAGGGCTCGGCATCGCGCACGGTACCGTCGCATACCCAGGGGCTCAGCTCGCGATTCCAGTTGAGGCTGCCAATGCCGACAAGCGTGAAGGGCGGGCAGTTGAGCTCTCGGCAGCGTTCATAAACCTCCGTGCCGTCGCCCATGACCACGGGAAGATAGATGACTGGTGCGCTTTCGGCATACTGTGCATGAACGGTTATCTGCTTTTGATGCGCTTCCATGACGGGCTTCTCTCGGCGTTGTGATATCGACGGCCCCCATTGTCGCACGCCGGCTCATGCAGGTTGGGCTAGACCAAAGACAATCTCGTGCATACCCTGCGGACGCATATGGAAAACGCCACCGCCGGAGGGGAGCTCGGCGGTGGCGTTGTTAAACGGTGCTGGGACTCGGGGCCTTCGCGGGAGCTGCCATGTGCGCAGAGGCGTCTAAGAGCGCTTGCGGCTCGCCATGGTGCCTGCGGCGATAGCGGCTGTTCCCGCAAGGACGGTTGCCACGATGGCCGCACCCGAGGTGTCGCCGGTTGCCGCGAGCACGCCGGTAGTCTTGGCTTTCGTGATTGAAGCCGCAACGGCCTTGGTCGGCTTTGAGCCCTCAGGCTTGGGGTTCTGCTTGGACTCCGCGGGCTTGCTTTCTGCGGGCTTGGTCTCGTCGGGCTTGGGGTCTTCCGGCTTGGCTACCTCGGGAGGTGCGATGACCATGCTCTTGGCGACAGCTTCGTTATAGGGGGAGTCGATCACAGCGTCGCCCGTGCCGATGGCTTGGCCTGCCTCGTAGATGCCGTCACGGAGCTTGCGATAGTCAATGACCTTGCCGCCTTCGGGCGTCTGGATGGCGGCGTTCTCAATCTTGATGGTGCCGATTGTCTTGCCGTCAGCGCTCATGGCACGGGCAAAGATTGCCGCTGTATCTCCTTCGGCCGTTACCTTGCTGCGGATGATCGAGATGACTGCGGGTGTGACGCCCTCGCTGGTCTGGGCGATGATGCCGATGTTCTCGCCTTGGGGCTCGGGGCTCGTCTCACCATCTTGGTTTGCGCTGTAGGGGATGGGGCCGTCGCCGTTCTCGACATAGCGGGCTATGGCCTTGACAACGGAGTCGCTGATGTAGATGTGGCCACCCTCCTCGTTGGGTCGATCGTTTCTGGTGGAGAATGCAGCCGAAACCTCGCCTTCCGCAAACGCGTCCACGGTGGAGCCGTTCTTGACGACGATATCGTCTTGGTAGGTGAAGAGGGCAATGGCGTCACCGTATCTGCCTTTACTTGCGCGGACTGTCACGTTTGCATGATCGAGTGTGATGCCCTTGTGGGCATAGACGCCATATTCAACACCGTTTGCGTTGAGGGAGGCGTTTGTGGCTGCGAGGCTGCCCTTGGCCTCGACGGCGGCGTCTTTCTCGGAGCTCGCCTTGACCTGGCTGCCGTCCGAGATATTGATGTTGCCGCCGCTCCAAATGGCCTCACCATCGGCTGAGCTTGCCTCGACTGTGCCGCCACCCTTGATGGTGAGGTTCTTGTCGGTTCCGATACCCTTGTCCTTGGTAGCCCTGGCGGTGACGGCCCCGCTGTCGTCAATCGTGATATTGCCGTTTGCCCTGATGCCATCCGATACGCCCGTGGCGTTGACGTTGCCCGAACCTTTGATAGCGAGATCGCCCTCGGCGTCGATGGCATCAAACCCAGCGCTCGTGGCGTTGACGGATCCGGCTCCGTCGATGTTGATATTACCCGTGGAGAGGATAGCGTCCTCAGTAGATGTCACGCTGAGCGTGCTGCCCGCGTCGCCTTGGATATTGAGCTCGGCGTTCTCATTCTTGCCATGAGAAGCCTTGATGCCTTCGATCCAGTCGGCAGTGACGATGTTGTTTCCCGAGTAATTCACGTTGAGCTTGCCTGCGGCCTGGATCTCGCCGCCGTTATAGTTGTTGAGCTTCAAGTCGTCGGCGCCGTCCCACGACCAGGTGCCGGTCTCGTCGCCCGCCGCAGTGCCGGCGTTGTATTTGGTTTCGCCGACCTTGACCCATTCCGCCGCGAGCGAGACGCTCGGCATGAGCAGCGAGCTCACCGTGAGCGCGCACACGGCGCCTACGACGATGCGGCGCGTCACGCGGCGCCAGCTGCCGTGCGCGAGTCCTATGCGACGGCGAACGTCGGGTTCGGCAACATGGGTTCCGGCGGTAGTGTCATTGCGTTTGGGGGTCGTGAACAAGGCTGCCATGGTTGCTCCCGTTCTCATAGGGCCTATACGGCTAGGTTCAGCGTATCTGCTGGATGTTGCCGGCGGTAGTGCCGTTTGGAGGGCAAAATGGCCAAAATGGGGGAGAAATAGGCCGCACGCCGGCGCAGGGACCGACGCTAAAAGAAAAGCGCGGGGCCGCATGGCGACTCCGCGCTTTATTGTTCAGCTTTTGCAGCCTTGCCCTTACGCTACGAAGAAGTAGACGGGGAAGGCAAGGGCTGCGATCCACCCGTCCTGTGCGAAAAAGTGTTTACGAGCGTTTGCGACTCGCCAGGGCGCCTGCGGCGATGGCGGCTGTTCCCGCAAGGGCGGCTGCCACGATGGCTGCGTTCGAGGTGTCGCCGGTTGCCGCGAGCTTGCCGACGGTCTTGGCTCCCTTGGCTGCAACTGCAACGGTCTTGGTTGTCTTCGTGCCCTCGGACTTGGAACCCTCTGGCTTGGTCTTGCCGTGCTTTTCCTCGGGCTTGGTCTCCTCGGGAGGCACGATGACCGTGCTCTTGGCGACTGCTTCGTTGTAGGGGGAGTCGATCACGGCGTCGCCCGTGCCGATGGTTTGACCCGCCTCGTAGACGATGCCGTCGCTGAGTTCTTCCTTGTTGCGATAGTCAATGACCTTGCCGCCTTCAGGCGTCTGGATGGTGGCTCCTTCGATTTCGATGGTGCCGATCGCCTTGCCGTCCGCGCTCATGGCAAGGGCGAAGATTGCCGCCGTGTCTCCCTCGGCCGTGACCCTGCTGCGGACGATCGAGATGGTCGCGGGCGTGATGCCCTCGCTGGTCTGCGCGAAGATGCCGATGTTCAGGCCCTCGGACTCAGGGATGATTTCGTCGTTTTGGTCTCCACTGTAGTGGTCGGGGTCGTCGCCGCCGGTCTCGGCATAGCGGACTATGGCCTTGACAACGGAGTCGCTGATGTAGATATGGCCACCCGCTTCGCCGGAGTAGAAATTACTGGTGGAGATTGCAACCGAGAACCTGCCTTCTGCGAGCGCATCCACAGTCGAGCCGTTCTTGATGACGATGTCGTCCTCATCGGTGAAGAGTGCGCTGACTTCCCCGCCATCTGAGCTTGCGCGGATCGTCACGGTCGCGCCATCGAGCGTGATGCCCTTGTAGACATAGATGCCATACCCAACGCCACTTGCGTTGAGGGAAGCGTTCGTGACCGTGAGGCTGTTTTTACCGTCGATGGCGGCGTCTTCCTCGGAGCTTGCCTTGACCTGGCTGCCACCCGAGATCTCGATACTGCCGTCGACCCAAATCGCATTGTCCTCGATAGAGCTTGCCTCTACCTTGCCGCCGCCCTTTATGATGAGGTTCTCGTTAGCATCGATACCCTGATCCTCGGTGGCCTTGGCGGTGACGATTCCGCTGTTGTCGATCGTGATGTTGCCGTCGGCCCTGATGCCATCCGAATCGCCCGTGGCGTTAACGTTTCCCGAGCCCTTGATGGTGACATCGCCCCCGGCATCGATGGCATCGTGCTCGGTGCTCGTGGCGTTGACAGTGCCAGCGCCGTCGATGTTGATGTTGCCGACGGAAGTGATGGCGTCACGAGAAGATGTCACGTTGAGCGTGCTGGACGCGTCGCCCTGAATATTAAGCTCGGCGTTCTCGTTCGCGCCATCCTTAACCTTGATGCCGCGGCCGTCGTCGTTAGTGACAGTGTTGTTGCCCTCGTAGCTCACGTTGAGCTTGCCCGCTGCCTCGATCGCGCCGCCGTTATAGCCGTTGAGCTTCATGTCATCGGCGCCATCCCATGACCAGGTACCGGCGGCGTCTCCCGTGGGGCCCGCGGCCGCTTCGTGGCGGACGCCGCCAACGTCCACCCACTCGGCTGCGAGCGAGATGCTCGGCATGAGCAGCGAGCTTACCGTAAGCGCGCATACGGCGCCTACAACGATGCGGCGCGTCACGCGGCGCCAGCTGCCGTGTGCGAGCAGCGTGCGACGGCGCAGGTCGGGCTCGACAAAATGGGCTCCAGAGGTTTTGTCATTGCGCTTGGGGGTCGTGAACAAGGCGGCCATGGTTACTCCCATCCTCATAGGGCCTATGCGGTTATATCCAGCATATCTGCAGGATGTAGCCGGCGGTAGTGCCGTTTGGAGAGCAAAACGTCCAAAACTTGCGAAGCAATACATCGCGTGTCCGTGTGGTGCCTGGCTTTAAAAGCAAAGCGCGGAGCCGCTCGATGCGACTCCGCGCTTTGCTGTTTGGTATTGCGAATCTTGCGCCTACGCTACAAAGAAGTAGACGAGGAAGGCGAGGGCTGCGATCCACATGAGCGGCTTGATCTTGGAGGCCTCGCCCTTAAAGAGCGCGACGACCACGTAGGCGATAAAGCCCAGACCAATGCCGGCAGAGATGGAGTAGGTGAAGGGCACGCCGGCGACAATCATGAACGCCGGGAAGCCCTGCGACACGTCGGACCAGTCGATCTCGGAGGCCTCGCTCATCATGAGGTAGCCGACGTAGACCAGAGCACCGCAGGTGGCGGCACTGGAAACGATGGTGACGATGGGGGAGAAGAACGCGGCGAGAATGAACAGCACGCCGGTGGTGACGGAGGTGAGGCCCGTGCGACCACCGTCGGCAGCGCCAGAGGTGGACTCGACGAAGGTAGTGATGGAGGAGACGCCCATAAAGCCACCGGCAGCAGCGGCCACGGAGTCGACGACCAGGATGGGACGGATGTCCTCGACATTGCCGTCCTCGGTCAAGAACTCGCCCTGCTTGGCGACGGCCATCGCGGTGCCCATGGTGTCGAAGAAGTCGCTCATGAGCAGCGAGAAGGCAACGACGAGCAGCATCGGGTCGGTCAGGACCTTCACGATGGCAAGGTTGCCGTCGGCAGTGCTGGCAAACGGGGCGCCGAAGGTCGAGAAGTCGAGCGGTGCGATGAGGCCCTCGGGCGCATGGGTGACGCCCAGCGGGATTCCGGCGATAACGGCGACGATGATGCCGATGAGCAGCGAGCCCGGCACGTTGCGGGAAGCCAGGGCAACCGTCACGACGATGGAGATGATGCCGACGATAAAGGTGGGGGAGGCGATGTCGCCCAGGCCGACGAGCGTACCGGCGCCAGCGGTGATGATGCCGGCGTCGCACAGGCCGATCATGGCGATAAACAGGCCCAGACCCACCGAGATGGCGTGGCGCAGGACCACGGGGATGGCGTCCATGATGGCCTCGCGCAGGCCGCAAAGGACGAGCAGCAAGATGACGACGCCCTCGAGGAAGATAACGCTCATGGCCACGTGCCAGTCGCCGCCGCACATGGTGGTGGCGATGCCCGCGATCATGGCGTTGATGCCCAGGCCCGACGCGCAGGCGAGCGGGCGGTTTGCGAAGATGCCCATGCAGATGGTCATGATGCCGGCGCCCAGGCAGGTGGCGCAGGCGAGCGCTCCCGCATCGATGCCAGCGCCCGAGAGTACCGCGGGGTTGACGGCGATGATGTAGGCCATCGCCAGGAATGTTGTCAGTCCAGCGCGAAGTTCGGTCCCGATTGTGGACTTGCGCTCACTGACGTGAAATAGTTCGTCCATGCATACCCTTTCCTTGTTCGGCCCCGAGTTTAGGCCGATTGACACGAACTCACCCACTATATCGCCTTTGTGAAGTTGGTGTTCCTCACATGTTGATGTTCGGCGGTTTGTAACGGACGGGCGGTATCTTTCGCATGAAATTGTGTAGGTACCGTATACTTAAGCGGTTACAACGACCCCTATGGAGGAACGTATGATTAAAGAGCTCTGCCGCGACGAGGCTATCCTGTCTCAGCGTTGCGAGGTTGCGACTGTCGAGGACGAATCGGTCGCTCAGGATCTGATTGATACCATCAAGTCGCTCGATGATGCCGGCTGTTTGGCCGCCAATCAGATTGGCGTTACCAAGAAGGTCTGCGTCTACCTGGACGATGCCGGCGAGCCCCACGTGCTCTACAACCCCCGTCTGGTGTTTGGCCTGGGCGCCAGCAAGATGGAGGAGAGCTGCCTGACGCACGAGGAGGTCACCAAGTCCACGCGCTATATCAAGTGCAAGGTTGCCTTTGACCAGATCGTCGATGGCAAGATGCGCGAGCGCAAGCAGGACTTTGTGGGCTTCGAGGCGCAGATGGTCCAGCATATGATCGACCACTGTCTTGGAAAGTTGGTCTAAGGGGACCAAAGCACCGCACTTCGTCTCTTTTGGTCCGGGCGTGACATTGTTGTCATGTCCGGGCTTTTGTGTTTAGCGCCTTTTTGTTTGGTGACAATGAGCTTAGCAAGAACGTAAAGCTAGGAGGCGCTATGTGTACGAGCATTCGATTTACCGATAATTCTGGCCACATGTATCTAGGCCGCAACCTCGACTGGAGCTTTGACTACGGCCAACAGGTTCGCGTGATGCCGCGCGGGTTTCACATCCCGTATTCGTTTATCGACGATGCGTCGGCGGCACACGCGGTAATCGGCATGTGCATCGATTACAAGAACTATCCCATGTTTTTCGACTGTGGTAACGATGCGGGTCTGGCTGTGGCGGGGCTCAACTTTCCCGGCTATGCCGAGTATGCCGAGGGCCCGGTTGATGGAAAGACCAATATCGCGGCCTATGAGTTTCCCCTGTGGGTGGCAGCGACGTTCTCGACGGTCGATGAGGTCGAGGCCGCGCTGCGCGACACGGTGATTGTCGCCAAATCTGCCGGAGAGGGGCTGGGCGTGTCGCTGCTCCATTGGATTATCGGCGACAGCCAGCGCAGCATCGTGGTCGAGATGATGGCTGACGGCCTGCATGTATACGACGATCCGGTCGACACCCTTGCCAACCAGCCGACCTTCCCGTGGCACATGGAAAACCTGCGCACCTATATCACCGCCACAAGCGATTTTCCGCAGACGGCGACATGGCGTGGCGCCGAGCTTAAGCCCTATGGAGCCGGTGCCGGCATGCGCGGCATTCCGGGCGATTGCTATTCGCCGAGCCGTTTTGTAAAGGCGGCGTACCTCAATGCCAATTACCCGCAAAAGGAGAGCGAGACCGAAAACGTCGTTCGCATGTTCCGCTCGCTCGAGGGCGTGGTGATGATCGAGGGAGCGTCCAGGATGGGCGATGGCAAGTTCGAGAAGACTATCTATACCGGATGCTTTAGCGCGCGCACGGGCAATTATTACTACGCGATGTATGGGGATCCGTCGATTCGCTACGTGAGCCTGATGGATGCCGAGGGCGCGAGCCCCGATAGGCTCGTGGTTCCCGAGCCGCGCCGTTCGTAGCTCACTGGTCCGTTGCGACATAAAACGGCCTCGCACCTCTTATGAGATGCGAGGCCGTTGTCGTCAATGGCTGGTGGCGTGTTAGAAGTTGGCGTCGTTGAACTGGGTGCTCTCGAGTCCGTCGAGTTGCTGTTCGGGCGTATCGGCGACGCTCTCGAGCAGCTCGGTGGGATCGACGTTCATGCTCTTGCCGGCCTCGTTGCCGTTGACCAAGTCGTCCGAGAAAATGTCGACCTCCATTTCCTCGGCCTCTTCGATCTGGACCTCGAGCGGCACCTGGGTGCGCACAAGTTTGACGGCCGGGCGCATGCGGGCAAAGAGCGGTACGTACTCAATGATGATGGCCGAGTTCTCGAGACCGTACCAGCGTGCCGGGCTTCCGCAGGCGCGGCGGACGGCGTACTTGATGGCCATCACGCGGTGGTCATTGCGGTTGATGTCCGTTTCGGGGGCAAGCATCTTGCGCAGCATGCAAAAGCGGAAGTCACCTACGTTGCCGCGCGTCTCGTAGATGGAGTAGGTGTGATGTTGCGGCGGCAGCTCGCCCGATGCCATCAAGTCGCCGACGATCTGACGCAGATAGGCGTTGACGCGCTGGTTGACCTTAAAGCCCAAGTCCAGGCGCACGCGGAACAAAAAGTCCGTGCCAAAGGTCTCGACGGAATACTCGTGCGTATAGGGTTCGTCGGTAACGTGCACGTTGATGAACCAATATGCCTTGGCGCGCTTGGGGTGCTTGTCCAGGATGGAATAGAGCACGTCGCGGTCGAGTGTGAGCGGGTCGGGGCTGTTGGTGAGAAATACCAGATTGTCGGCGAGCACGGGATAGGTCTCGTCATTGCGCAGGCGATTGAGCTGGTCGATGTACTTGGAGACGGGCAGCAGAATCGTCTGCGTGCGCTCGATGGCGGTGCCGCGACGCCACACATACATAAGGCCAAACAGCAGTGCGGCCAGGAAGATCATCACATAGCCGCCGTCAAAGAACATGGTGAGGCACGAAGCGAAGAAGCACAGCTCAATGGCGCCAAAAAGCAGGGCGAAGACGCAGGCGCCCAGTCTGTGCTTGAGAATGCCGACGATATAGCTCGTCAAAAGCGTCGTGGTCATAAGCATGGTCACGGTAATGGCGAGGCCATAGGCGCTCTCCATGCGCTCGGAGTTCTGGAACAGCAGCACGATGAAGATGCAGCCGACCCACATGATGTTGTTGACGAGTGGAATATAAAGCTGGCCCTTGGTGTCGCTGGGGTAGTGGATGCGCAGGTGCGGCATAAGGTTGAGGCGCGTTGCCTCCGAAACCAACGAGAACGAGCCGGTAATGAGCGCCTGCGAGGCGATGATGGCCGCCACGGCCGAAAGCACGATGGCAAAGGGGCGCAGGGGCTCAGGAAGCATCATATAGAACGGGTTGACGATATCCATCGCGAGCATCTGGGGGTTGGAGTTATTGGCGAGCAGCCAAGCGCCTTGACCCAGATAGTTGAGGATAAGGGCCGCCTTAACAAACGGCCAGGATGCATAGATGTTTGCCTTGCCAACGTGGCCCATGTCCGAGTAGAGGGCCTCGGCGCCGGTCGTCGACAGAAAGACAAAGCCGAGCACCATAATGCCCGAGTGGTTGATGGGCGAGAACAGGAACATGATGCCGCGGATGGGGTTGAGCGCGCGCAAGATGGACAGGTTGCCGAGCATGTTGAACAGGCCGGCGCCTGCCAGGAACAGGAACCACAGCGTCATGAGCGGGCCGAACAGCTTACCGATCGACGAGGTACCGGCGCGCTGCATGGCAAATAGGCCGCAGATAATGATGATGGTGATGATGATGACGTTGGTCTGGCCGTCGCCCAAAAGCGCGTGGCCCCACTCGATAGTGCGCAAGCCCTCGATGGCCGTGGTAACCGTGACGGCGGGGGTGAGGATGCCGTCGGCGAGCAGCGCCGCGCCGCCGATCATGGCAGGTAGGATCAGCCATGGTGCTACTTTTCGCACCAGGCTAAACAGGGCGAAGATGCCGCCTTCGTTGTGGTTATCGGCCTTCATGGCGATTACCACGTACTTGACCGTGGTCACGAGCGTCATGGTCCAGATGACGAGCGAAAGCGCGCCCAGAATCATGTCCTCGCTGACGGTGCCGATGCCGCCGTTGTTGGCGACGATTGATTTCATGGTGTACATGGGGCTCGTGCCGATGTCACCATAGACGACGCCGAGCGTTACGAGCAGCATGCCAGCGGAGAGGGGAATGGCTCCGTGCCCGCCTTGACCATGCTGGTCTTGGGGGCTTGCCTCCAGTTTGTTGTGTGCCACGTGGACTCCCTTGGACATCTGGTTATCTGTCTAGGACAGATAATCTTTATGCCGTCTTTATATATACAAGAGCAGTTTGGCACATCGGGTTATTTTAGACAATAATCCTCAGCTGGGGATTATTTATCTACGCAGGTAGCATTCAAAGCAGGGGCTTTTAAGCACGCACTGTCTGGGCGATGCCAGCCTTGGCGTTTGCGCGTTTGCCGGCGAGTTCGCAAAAAATCGCGCCGCCGATGATAAGTGCGGCGCCCGTCAGGCGGATCGGTGTTATGGCTTCGCCTAAAAGGACGGCCGAGAACACGACCGCCGAAAGCGGCTCGAGGTAGCCGACGACCGCGACGGTCTGAACGGGCAGCTTGGCGACAGCACTAAAATAGAGCAGGCAACCGATGCCGGTGTTGACGACGCCGAGCATGATGACGGCGCGCCAATCAATACTGGCGGCGACACCGGCGGACAGGAATGAGGGAGCGCCCTGCGTGATGAGCGTGAGGACCAGCGCGGTCGCAAAGGCGGCGCTCACCTGGAGCGTGGAGTTTTCGAGGCCTTCGATGTGTGGCGCACCCTTGCTGGCGATGACCATCAGCGCATAGCAAAATGCCGAGGCGATGCCGCAGGCGATACCCGCAATGGGCATATTGCCGCCTAGACCTTGCGCTGCAATGAGAAAAGCACCGCAAGCAACGGCGATAAAGCCGGCGATTTTGCCGCCGGTCAGTTTTTCGCCAAAGATGAGCGGGGAGAGCGCCATGACGATGATGGGGCCGCAGTAGTACAGCAGCGAGGATACGCCGACGCCGATCGTCTGGTAGGCACGGAAGAGAAAAATCCAGCTGGCACCCAGCGCGGCTCCCGAGAGAAGGAGTGCTGCGGCTTCGCGGGGACGAGATGGCGCCTGCAGTTTATGGTGTTGGGTGGTGGCGAGGATGGTGACAAGTGAGAGGGCGCCCAAAAACGTGCGCAGGAGCACGATATCGGAGCTCGGCAGCGCGATGGCGGCGGCGATGATGCCGTTAGAGCCAAACAATAGCAATGCTGCTAAGTACGTAAACAGTCCGTTGTTCATGCGCTGACATCCCCTCTATATCCGAGCATGTTCACTATGGGTGAACTGGCTATAGAAGAAAAGCGAATATAATGCATGGATAACATGACAAAAACTCATGTAAAGGTGGAGGCGTGTCGTGGAAACGAATATTCAAAAGATGCAGGTGCTGCTGGAGACGGTGCGCGCCGGAAGCTTTACGCGTGCTGCCGAGCGCCTGAGCTATTCGCAGTCGGGCGTGAGCCGTATGGTGGCCGATCTTGAGGCCGATTGGGGCTTTAAGGTGCTCGGCCGCAGTCGCGAGGGCGTAGTGCTTTCTGCCGACGGGCGGCAGGTCATGCCGGCTGTCGAGGCGCTCTGCGAGGAATTCACTCGCTTGCAGCGACGGGTGGATGAGATGCGCGGGCTCATGCGCGGCAAAATCTGCATCGGTACGTTTTCGAGCGTGGCGACCCACGTGCTGCCGCCGGTGATTGCGCGCTTTCGTGCCGATCATCCGGACGTCGATTATGAGTTGCTGATGGGTGATTACTCAGAGATTGAACAATGGGTGGCTGAGGGTCGTTGTGACCTGGGCTTTATCCCGCGCGAGCCACGCGGCGCCGGCATGGCGTCGCGACCGTTGGTGCAAGACGAGCTGATGGCCGTGGTGCCAGCGGACTCCTCGCTTGCCACCGCGGAGGTCGTTTCCCTTGCCGATTTGGCCAACGAGCAGTTTATCCTGCTGGAACGCGGTAGCGACGACGAGATTACGCCGCTGTTTCGCCGCGCAGGCCTGGCGGTGCGCTCTAAGCTGTCGACCTGGGATGACTATGCGATTATGGCCATGGTCGAGGACGGCCTGGGCGTGAGTGTTCTTCCCGCGCTCATCTTGCGCCGCTGTCAGTTCGATGTTGCCGTGCGCCCACTCGAGGGACATCCTCATCGGCAGATCAACGCCATATATCGAACGGCCGACGTTTCGCTTGCCGCTGCTCGATTCCTTGAATACCTCTAAACGCGTGCATGTCATTGTCTGCTTTGGGCAAATCTCGGAGTCCGGTACATTTTCTTATGAAATTGAACTATCGAATGAGATGCCGCGTTATACTGCTTGCTAAATTGAACCATGGTTCAATTCGTGTTCTATAAATTGAACTTTGCCAGCAAGGAGGTTCTAGTGGCCCAAGAGACGTTTAGCGATCGCCTGCGACAGGCTATGTCCGATCGCGACGTTCGCCAGTCGGACGTGATCCGCGCATCGGAGATGCTCGGCAAAAAACTCGGCAAGAGTCAGATGAGCCAATATGTGGGCGGCAAGACGATCCCGCGGCGCGATGTGGCCGAGCTGCTCGCCCGTATTTTGGAGGTCGATGTTACCTGGCTGCTTGCCGGCGACGCCGATCAAGGCGAGGCATCATCACCCCGCAACGATTCCAAGCCCGAACCCCATCCCTCAGCTCAAATTGCAAGGAGCACCACCATGCGTACTTTTTCTAAATCCACCAAGCTCGATAACGTCCTGTATGACGTGCGCGGTCCCGTCGTCGACGAGGCCGCCCGTATGGAGGACGAGGGCGAGCGCATCCTCAAGCTCAATATCGGCAACCCGGCGCCCTTCGGTTTCCGCACACCCGATGAGGTCATCAAGGACATGCGCCAGCAGCTGCCCGACTGCGAAGGCTATTCCAACTCGCGTGGCCTGTTCTCCGCGCGCAAGGCGATCATGCAGTATTCGCAGATCAAGGGCCTGCCCAACGTTCAGATGGAGCATATCTACACGGGCAACGGCGTGTCCGAGCTCATTCAGCTTTCGATGAACGCGCTGCTCGACAATGGCGACGAGATTCTGATCCCCAGCCCCGACTATCCGCTCTGGACGGCGTGCGCAACCCTTGCTGGCGGTCATCCCGTACATTATCTGTGCGATGAGCAGGCGGATTGGTATCCCGACCTGGAGGATATGGAGTCCAAGATCACGAGCGCGACCAAGGCCCTCGTCATCATCAACCCCAATAACCCCACGGGCTCGGTCTATCCGCGCGAGGTACTCGAGGGCATCGTCGAGATTGCGCGCAGGCATCAGCTGATGATCTTTGCCGACGAGATCTACGACCGCCTGTGCATGGACGGTTATGAGCATGTCTCGATCGCTTCACTCGCTCCCGACCTGCCCTGCGTCACCTTTAGCGGCCTGTCCAAGTCGCACATGATCGCGGGCTATCGTATTGGCTGGATGGTGCTTTCGGGCAACCAGCGCTGCATGAGCGACTTCATCATGGGCATCAACATGCTCTCCAACATGCGCCTGTGCTCCAACGTGCCGGCTCAGTCGATTGTCCAGACGGCGCTCGGCGGCCATCAGTCGGTTAACGACTACATCCGCCCCGGCGGTCGTGTCTACGAGCAGCGCAACTTTGTGTATGAGGCGCTCAACAAGATTGACGGCATCTCGGTGGTCAAGCCGCGCGCGGCGTTCTATATCTTCCCCAAGATGGATGTGAAGAAGTTCAACATCACCGATGACGAGCAGTTCGCCCTTGACCTGCTGCACGAGAAGAAGATCCTGATCACGCGCGGCGGCGGCTTCAACTGGGCTGAGCCCGACCACTTCCGTATCGTGTACCTGCCGCGCATGGAAGTGCTCAAAGAGTCGCTCGAAGACCTCGCCGACTTCTTCGATCATTACCGCCAGTCCTAATTAGTTCCGCCGTTCTACCGAACGGCGGACCGCTTGACGCTGCGCGAGCCGCATTCACGCCAATCTGACGTTCAATTTCGAGGGCGCGACCAGAAGGTCAGCGCCCTCTCATTTCACGTCACCTTGGCGCAAATGCGGTTCGCTCGCTGTCGTGTGCTCAGCCTGCGTCGTTACCATGGTCCATTAGGGACGGAGGAAAACAGATCATTTTCCTTGACCCGCGGAACTATATAACGACGCCGTTGCAGTGGTCGATTTCGTGTTGGATGATCTCGGCGGTGTAGCCCGAGAAGTTTTTGATGCGGTGGACGAAGTTCTCGTCCAAATACTCAACCTTAATGCGGCGATAGCGGGTACAGGGACGCTCGCCGATCAGCGAGAGACATCCTTCACTCGTCTGATAGGCATTGATCTGCTCAAGAATTTGAGGGTTGTACATCAGCAGCGCCCTGTTGCCGTCTTTTACGCAGATGATGCGCTTGCGCACGCCGATCATGTTGGCGGCGAGTCCCACGCACTCGTGCTCATGCTCGTGGAGTGTATCCAGGAGATCCTGCCCGGTCACGGCATCGTCGGGTCCCGCGTCTTCGGAAGGCAGGCGCAAAAAGAACTCGGATTTCATGATGGGCTTAATCATGGCGGGCTCCTTAAGGTGGATACGTTTGGTTCAGGCCATGATACCGCGACATGTCGCATTAATGTGTGCACATAGATTCTGCAGCTAGATTGGATGGCGACACCATAAACTAATGGACGTTTTGCCGAGAGGCATGAATGTTTAAAGCGCAAAGAGTGCGCGACGGGCCCCGCGAATGGGGCGATGATGCCCGAGAGGGCCAAGAAGGAGTCTCATGTCCGAGAACGAAGAGATCATGAACGAGACCGAGAACGAGACCATGACTGCCGAGGTCGAGGCAGTCGAGACCGTGGAGACCGAAGCTGCCGAGGTTGAGGCTGCTGACGAGGTTTCCGCCGAGGAGGAGGCCGAGGTTGTCGAGGCCGCCGTTGATTACGATGACGAAGAGCTGATGGACAAGATGCAGAAGGCCGCCCGCCTGCTGCGTAGCCGTCGCTTTGCTATTTCTAAGGAGGAGGAGGCCAAGGCCGAGCGCATGGCGAACATCGAGCGCGCCATCAAGCTTCTTGACCTCAAGCCCAAGATGGAGCAGAAG
>CABRIB010000048.1 GCA_902470915.1 uncultured Collinsella sp.
GAGATAGGAGTCCGTCTCGTGGGCTCGGAGATGTGTATAAGAGACAGGCTCAACGCCTTGTATCCCGTTGCCATCGTGCTGGTGCTGATGGGCCTGGTGCACGGCTTTTGCGACGCCCATCCGCAGGTGTGGGTCTGGGTCGGCGGCGTGGTTGCCGTGCAGAGCGTGATCACCTCGGTCCGCGATGCGTTCTTTGCGGGCGCGTGGCTGCCGTTTGATGTGCTGGCGCTGGCGGATATCGGTGCCGCTTGGGCGCCGGTTGCCGTGGTGGCGTTTGTGATTGGCCTGCTCCATAGTCGTTTTGTTGCACATTCGAGGAGCTAAGGCATCAATGCTTGCACAGGCGGGGAGTCTCCCCTATAATTTCCTTCGCTTTGGGACACGCAAGGTTTAGACCTTAGCTGCTCAACACCTTCGGGACGTGGCGCAGTTTGGTAGCGCGCCTGCTTTGGGAGCAGGATGTCGCAGGTTCAAATCCTGTCGTCCCGACCATATCTTGCGGGCGTAGTTCAATGGTAGAACCCCAGCCTTCCAAGCTGATGACGCGGGTTCGATTCCCGTCGCCCGCTCCACAAGATAGCTTAACGGCTCTGATTCCCTTTGGGATCAGAGCCGTTTTCATAAGCGTGCCGGACGATGGGAATCGAACCCGGCAGGGTGCGAAGCTGAGAAAATGCGTGAGCATTTTCCAGCGCAGCACGCAAGGGCCAATGGCCCGCAGCGAAACAAGGGTTTGCGAAGCAAACCCTTGGACTTCCCGTCGCCCGTTCCACAAGATAGATGAATGGCTCTGATCCCTTTTGGGACCAGAGCCATTTTCGTAAGTGCACGGGGCAACGGGAATCGATGCCGCCCCGCGCCCTAGCTAAGGTACGGTTAAATAGTTTCTGAAAAGTCCGAATAAGTCTAATAAGCCTAAATCCAGGAACTATTTCACCGTAACTTAGGTGGGGATAGGTTTAGCTGCGGGGGTGGTGGCGGAGCTTGTCGATGGTGGAGTCGGTGCTTCGACTGCGGGCTTCTGCTGCGGTTTGGCGCTTGCGGCGGTAATCGATCATGCCTTGGATGATGGGCTTGCCAAAGCTCACGACATCATCGTTGTAGATGCCGGTTCGGGCTGCGAGGAGGCAGTCGGTAAAGTCCATATGGGTCTTGCCGAAGAGTTTGACGGCAAGGGCGACAACGGTGGGCTCGTCGACCATGACGTCATCGAGCAGCCTTTTCATGGCCGCAGCAATTTCAACGCGGGGAACCTTATAGACGTCGCGCAGCGTGACCACGACGCGCGTGATGATTTCGGGGTAGACACGTGCGGTGCGCGTGGCGATGACCTTGGCGGCGCGCGGTGACAGGACCTCGTCGTCGTCAAGCAGGTAGCGCAGGATGACGGTCTCGTCGATGATGGTGCTACTCATGGATATCTACTTCCTCGGGACCCAAAACCGACTCGTCGCTTTCTGTGGCTAGGTATTCAATCCAGGCATTGCGCTCCTCGGAGCGGCGATTGGGGTCCCCATATGCTTTGAGCAGTCCATAGGCGGCCGTGCCGTCCTTGGAGCGCACGGCGACCGGCTGAAAGGGGAGCTTGCGCATCAAAATACTCTGCGCGACAAATAGACGGACAGCCTCGGCGAGCGATGTGCCCATGGCGTCGTAGAGACGTTCGGCATGCTGCTTGTCTTCCTCGCGAATGCGCACCTGCAGGATGGCTCGTTTTTGAGTCGATGACATCACTGGCCTCCCTTAATGAGCGTGCAATTTGAATAGTCAAATACAACATCGGCTAATAATAGCCAATCTTACAACCATTACTTTATTGCACTAGAGTAATTGAGTGTAAACGATATTACAAACGTACTACATCCTTCAGAAACGAGCGTGAAATCTCCCTTGGATGTACGCATGTAATACACTCACCTTTATAGCTTCTAGAGAATAATTCCAACCTGCCAAAACCCCTGCAATACACCCGTATTGCAGGGCCTATGCTCAAGTTTGCCCCCTGCAACTGCGTATATTTAACCTGTATATCGTTGGAGGAATTCTATCGAAGTGCCTGTTTCGCCGCATGCACTCGATACGCCGATGCCGGACCACGGGCGGTCCGGGGCAACGTCGACAGGGTCTCTCCGGCATGGGATTCAGGAGGGAGTGAACAACATGGGCAATAAACGAGTCGTAGCCGATTCCTCACGCTGCATTGGGTGCCAAACCTGTATGGCGGCGTGCATCGAGGCGCACGACATCCCCGGCAACATCGCCGCGCCGCGCCTGCGCGTGACGCGTACGTACGAGATCTCCGCACCGGTGGCGTGCCATCACTGCGAGGATGCCCCGTGCGCGAAGGCCTGTCCTACGGGCGCCTTGTTCTTTGATCCAAAGAACCATCGTATCGGCGTTAACGAGGACAACTGCATCGGCTGCAAGAGCTGCGTCATGGCATGCCCCTTTGGCGCCGTGAGCGTGGCGACCACGCAGGTTCCGGTCTTGATGGGCGACGTTCGCGTGGGTTCGCAGACCAAGAGCTTCGTGCTCAAGTGCGACCTGTGCGTGGACCGTCCCGGCGGTCCGGCGTGTGCCGAGGCGTGCCCGACCAAGGGCCTCACCCTGGTAGACGAGGAGCGCCTGGCAGAACTGACTGCCGAGCGTGCCCGCGCCACCATCGAAAACGAGGCGTAAGCGTTGGGGCGACAAGCCCAATGATTGTCAAATAAGTACCGAGCATTCGGTAGCAGAAAAAGGAAGGAGGGTGTCATGGAGAAGCATAAAGTGATCTGCCCGTACTGCGGCGCCGGTTGCCAGTTTAACCTCCTGGTCCAAAACGGCCAGGTCGTGGGCACCGAACCGCTCAACGGCATCACCAACCAGAGCGAGCTGTGCCTTAAGGGCATGAGCGGCTACGACTTCATCAACGACACCAAGATCTTGACTCCTCGCGTACTGCACCCGATGATCCGCCGCACCAAGGGCGCGGATCTTGAGCGCGTAAGCTGGGACGAGGCACTGGATTTCACCGCATCTAAGATGCAGGCCATAATTGACGAATATGGTCCTAACGCTGTCATGACCACCGGCTCTTCGCGAGGCGGCGGCAATGAGGCGAACTACGTCATGCAGAAGTTTACGCGTGCGTGCATCGGCACCCACAGCGTGGACAACTGCGCCCGTACTTGACACGGCCCTACTGTCCTCGGTCTGATGGACACGGTTGGTTCAGGTTGCATGTCATGCTCCATCCCCGGTATGGAGGATGCGGGCTGCATTTTCCTCTTCGGCTATAACCCTGCCGATTCGCACCCCATCGTCGCAAGGCGTATCGTGCGAGCCAAAGAAAAGGGTTGCAAGATCATCGTCGCCGATCCGCGCCATATCGAAACCGCGCGTATCGCCGATCTCTACCTTCCGATCAAGAACGGTTGCAACGTCGCGTTCCTCAACGCCTTTGCCAACTGCTTGGTCAACGATGGCCTCTACGACAAGGAATTCGTCGCCGAGCACACGAACGGCTTTGACGAGTGGTGGGAGACCATCAAGAACTACACTCCCGAATCCGTACAGGACATCACGGGTGTCGAGCCCGCGTTGATCCACCAAGCTGCCGAGATGTACGCCACGGCGAAGCCCTCTGCCATCATTGGCTGGGGCATGGGCGTATGCCAGCAGAAGCAGAACCTGAAGACGGTGCACACCATCGCCTCCATCGCCTGCGTTGCCGGCCAGATCGGCAAACCCAATTCCGGCCTCGCGCCCGTGCGTGGTCAGAACAACGTCCAGGGCTCCTGCGATATGGGCATGCTGCCCAACCTGTACCCTGGCTACCAGAAGGTTACCGACCCGGCAGTGCGTGCCAAGTTTGCCAAGGCTTGGGGCGTGCCCGAGGAAAAGCTCCCGCTCGAGGAGGGCTACAAGCTCACCGACCTGGGTCACCTGGTCGACGAGGGCAAGGTGCACTGCTTCTACAACTACGGCGAGGACCCGGTGCAGACCGAGCCCGATTCGGCCGGTATGCGCAAGACGCTCTCCGAGCTGGATCTGTTCATTTGCCAGGACATCTTTATGACGCAGACGACCATGCTCGCCGACGTCATCCTGCCTGCCACTTCCTGGGGCGAGCACGAGGGTGTCTTTACCGCATCCGACCGTAGCTTCCAGCACTTTGACGCGGCCGTTCCGCCCAAGGGCGAGTGCCGTCACGACTGGGAGATCTTCGCGGACCTGTCTACGCGCATGGGCTACCCCATGCACTATGACAACACCGAGCAGATCTGGAACGAGTGCATTAGCCTGTGCCCCAACTTTGTGGGCGCGACCTACGAGAAGATGGCTCCCGAGGGCGGCTACGCCCAGTGGCCCGTCAAGAGCACCGATGTGAACGACCACGGTACGCCCGACATGTTCGCTGGTGGCAAGTTCACCACCAAGGACGGCCGCGCCAACCTGATGGCGCACGACTGGGAGGCGCCCTCCGAGCTTCCCGACGATGAGTACCCGCTCATCCTGTGCACCGTCCGCGAAGTCGGCCACTACAGCTGCCGCTCGATGACCGGCAACTGCAAGACGCTGGCGCTGCTCGCCGACGAGCCCGGCTTTGTCCGCATGAATCCCGCGGACGCCCAGGCGCGCGGCATCAAGAACGGCGACATCGTCTCGATTCACAGCCGCCGCGGCCAGGTATACAGCCGCGCCGACGTGAGCGATCGCATCAACAAGGGCACGGTCTATATGACCTACCAGTGGTGGATCGGCAAGTGCAACGAGCTGACCATTCACAAGGTCGACCCGGTCTCGCACACGCCCGAGGACAAGTTCTCCGCCTGCCAGGTCGACGCCATCGCCGACCAGGTTTGGGCGGAGGGCGAGGTGGAGCGTCAGTACACCGAGCTCAAGCAGGCTCTGGTCGACGCCGCCGCTCCCCAGGACGTTGAGCCCGGCGCCGCCAAGTTCGACGACGAGGCGCACGTGAATCAAATCGTGTAGTCCCGTTCTCGTTGGCTTTTTGGGCCGGGCGTCCCGTACGTTCGGGAGCCCGGCCCGTTATTTTGAAAGGAAGTGGGGATGAACCGCTTCATCGACATCAACCCGGAGAGGTGCATCGGCTGCGGAACATGCCAGTCCGCCTGTGCCGACGCCCACCGGATGCAGGGTCTTCAGGATACGCCGCGCCTGGCGCTCGTGAAGACCGGCGGTATTTCGGCCGCCCTTGCCTGCCACCATTGCGAGGGTGCCCCCTGCGCCGAGGTTTGCCCGGTGAATGCCATCGAGCACGATGGCGATCGCATCCACGTCAAGGAGCAGGAGTGCATCGGGTGCAGGCTGTGCGCCATCGCGTGCCCCTTCGGAGCCATCCATCCCGATGGCACGTCTATCGCCGGTGTCGCAGGCATGTGCGACCCGACGCCTTCGTATCCTAAGTCCCTGAGCAGCCTGCTTACGTGGGCTCCTGGCCAGTACACCTGCGCTGTCAAGTGCGACCTGTGCGCCTTCGATCCGGACGGCCCGCATTGTGTGGCGGCGTGCCCCACCAGGGCTCTGACCGTCATGGGCGGCGCGGCCGATCGCGAGCTCGACGAGGCCAAGCGCCTGCGCTCGATCGAAAACGGTCCGTCCGTCGACGCTACCGCTGTGGCCCAGGGCCTGTCCGAGAAAGCAGAAGGGAGCGTAAACAATGGATAGCATGACGCTGTTTATCGCATCGCTTGCCGTCTCGTGCATCGGTGCGCTCGCCTCGGTTCTGCTGATCAAGGCCGATAACGCCGCCAAGACCGCCGGCTGCCTTATCGGCGCCGTCGCCGCGGTGCTTTCGTTTGTGGCCGGTATCCAGGCCGTACTGGGTGATGTCACGTCGGTCGACACCATCGTGTTCTTCCCGTTTGCCCATTTCCAGCTGCTGCTCAATCAGCTGTCCGGCCTGTTCGTGGCGCTTATCTCGGTGCTCGCGTTTGCCGGTTCGATCTACGGTCTCAACTACTTTGATGAGTACCCGGGCAAAAAGGGCCGCGCCGGCTTCTTCTTTAACACCTTCGTGGCGTCCATGATGCTCGTCATCACCGCCGACAACGTGTTTTGGTTCCTGGTCGCCTTTGAGCTCATGTCGCTGACCTCGTACTTCCTGGTTGTGATCGAGGAGAACGAGAACTCCATCCATGGCGGTTGGCTCTACTTTGTGATCGCGCACGTGGGCTTTGTGCTCATCATGGCGAGCTTCCTCACCATGACCAACTTCGCCGGCGGCTCGTTTGCCTTTGCGGATTTCCGCGCTACGCAGTTTAGCCCCGCGGTCGCATCCGTGTGCTTTGTGCTCGCCTTCTTTGGCTTTGGCGCCAAGGCCGGTATCATCCCGCTGCACGGCTGGCTGCCCAAGGCGCATCCCGAGGCGCCGTCCAACGTGTCGGCCCTCATGTCCGGCGGCATGATCAAGATTGGTATCTTCGGCATCCTCAAGGTGGGCCTTGACCTGCTCTCCGCCTCGGGCGTTCAGGTCTGGTGGGGCCTTATGGTCATGGTCTTCGGTGCGATCTCGTCGGTCCTCGGCGTGGCCTTCGCCCTGCAGGAGCATGACATCAAGCGCCTGCTGGCCTATCACTCCGTCGAGAACATCGGCATCATTCTGCTCGGCGTCGGCGCTTCCATGGCCGCCATGGCACTCAACTCGGTCGGCATCGCCGTACTGGCTCTGATGGCCGCCCTCTACCACACGTTTAACCACGCGATGTTTAAGGGCGAGCTGTTCTTGGGCGCCGGTGCACTGCTGTACTCCACGGGTACGCGCAATATGGAGAAGATGGGCGGCCTGTTCCGTCGTATGCCGGCAACGGCCATCTGCTTCCTCGTTGGCGCGCTTGCCATCTCGGCCATCCCGCCCTTCAACGGCTTTGTGTCCGAGTGGTTTACCTACCAGTCCCTGTTTAACGCCGCCATGCAGGGCGACAAGGCCGTCATGATCGTGGCTGTGTTCGCTGCCGTCGCGCTTGCCATTACCGGCGCTCTGGCCGTCACGTGCTTCGTCAAGGCCTATGGCGTCTCCTTTGCCTCCGCGCCCCGCTCCGAGGCCGCGGCCAATGCCAAGGAGGTTCCCGCCCCCATGGTGTTTGCGCAGGGCCTGCTCGCGGCCATCTGCGTCGTGCTGGGCATTGGTGCTCCCGTGATCGCGCCCGTGCTGGTCGATGTCGCCGCGTCCGTGCTGCATCCGTACGGTGGCGTGTTTGCCGCCGAGGGCATGGAGCTCATGAACCAGTACTCCGGCGCTGCCACCTCCACGCCCGCGATCGCTATTGCGCTCGTGGTGCTCGTCGGCCTTGCCTGTGGTTATCGCAAGCTCAAGACCGTCGGCAAGGTGCAGAAGTCCCAGCCGTGGGCATGTGGCTATGCTCCCAACGAGCATATGCCCGTCGTGGCCACGACCTTTGCCTCCGAGGTGTCCTGGTTTATGCAGCCGCTCTACACGCTGCGCGACCGCTGCACGGCCGTCTGCTGGTCCATCGCACACTTCTTCCAGAAGCTCACCGGTGTGGCCGAGGCTGTGGAGCCCGTACCCGACAAGGTTCTCGTCGATGCCCCGCATAAGGGTGTCGAGAAGCTCGCCGACCTCGCGACTAAGCTCGAGGGCGGCAACTACAGCATCTATATCTGCTATATCGTCGCGGCACTCGTGGTGTTCCTCGTGCTCGCCGTGCAAATGGGTTAAGGAGGGGAGAGCATGAACAACATTGTACTTGCCGTTCTGCAGGGCGTGGTCGTCATGGCCGTCGCACCGTTCTTCTCCGGTCTCGGTCGCGTTATCCGCGCCAAGATGCACAACCGTCGCGGCCCCAGCATCATGCAGGACTACCGCGACCTGGCCAAGCTCTTTGCGCGCCCCGAGTCCCAGAGCGGAGACGCGAGCTTTGCGCTGCGCATTATGCCGCCGCTGTTCTTCGCCGTCGCCTTTATGCTCGCGATGGGTCTGCCGCTCTTTACGGCACAAAGCCCCATCCCGGTCTTTGGTGACGCCATCACCATCATGTACAGCCTGGCGCTCGCCCGCTTCTTCTTCGCCCTCTGCGGTGTGGATTCATCCAACGCCTACGCCGGTATCGGCGGCGTCCGTGAGCTGCTCATGAGCGTGCTCATCGAGCCGTCCATGCTGCTGGCGCTGTTTGCCGCCGCCCTGGTGTGCGGTTCCACCGACATCGCCACCATGGGTCAGCACATCATGACGGGCGCCATCGATGCGCCGGTCGCCGTGATCCTCGCCGGCATCGCCTTTGCGATCGCCTGCTACATGGAACTCGGCAAGCTGCCGTTTGACCAGGCCGAGGCCGAGCAAGAGCTCCAGGAAGGTCCGCTCGCCGAGCTTTCCGGCCCGTCGCTTGCGATGGCCAAGCTCGCCATGTCCATGAAGCAGGTTCTGGTCGTCGCTTGGTTCTGCGCAATCTTCGTCCCCTGGGGCGAGCCCGCGACCGTGGGCGCCGCCGCTGTTCTGGGTGCAGTCATCTTCCTGGTGAAGTGCCTGATCGACTTTGTCGTCTGCGGCGTGATCGAGAACTCCTGCTCGCGTTCGCGCTTTAAGGTGCTCGGCAATCAGACCTGGGCCGTCGTGGGCATCGCCGTTCTGGCGTTTGTCTTCGTGGTCGTCGGCGTGTAGGAGAAGGGAGAAACAATGTCATTTGCAGTCAGTCTGTCCCTTCTCGGCTTGGTCGCTATCGCGGCCCCGATGGTGGCCTCGGTGCTCGTCGCCCTGTTCCCCCGTCCGTACGCCAAGTGGTTCAGCGTTTTGGGTGCCGCCGTCTCGACGGTCTGCACCATCGCCCTCGCCGCGAATTTCGCTGGCGCCGGCATGCCCGACACGCAGGTCCCCCTGGTCTCGTTTGGGCAGACCCTCGTCATGGGATTCACCTTCGATCGCATGAGCACGCTGCTCGCGCCCGCCTTTGTGGGTATCGGCTTGCTTGTCATGATCTATTCGATTCCCTATATGAGCGAGAATAACCGTGAGCATCCCGACGCACCGCGTCGTCGCTTCTACGCGTACCTCGCGACCTTCATCGGCGCCATGGCCGGCCTTGTGTACAGCTCGACCCTTTTGGGCCAGCTCGTGTTCTTTGAGATCACGGGTGCGTGCTCTTGGGGCCTCATTAGCTACTACATGACGCCTACGGCCAAGAAGGCCGGCATGAAGGCCCTGATCATCACGCATATCGGTGCGCTCGGCCTGTATCTGGGCGCCGCCATCGTGTTTGCCCACACCGGCACCTTCGCCATCACCGCGATTGCCGGCCTCGATGCCAAGCTCAAGGCTATCGTCCTTTTGCTCGTGCTGTTTGCGGCCTGGGCCAAGTCCGCACAGGTTCCCATGTACATGTGGCTGCCTTCGGCCATGGAGGCGCCGACGCCTGTTTCGGCCTACCTGCATGGTGCCTCGATGGTCAAGGTCGGCGTGTGCGTGTTCGCGCGTGCACTCGTCTCTGCCGGCGAGATTCCCGAGATCGTGGGCTGGGTCGCCATTATCGACGCCATGGTCACCATGCTCTTTGGTTTCCTTATGTACCTGCCGCAAAAGGACATGAAGCGCCTGCTGGCTTTCTCCACGATCGCCCAGCTCTCCTATGTGTTCTTTGGTCTGGGTCTTTCGGTCTTTGGCAGCCAGCTGGCCTTTGACGGCGCCGTGTGCCACATCTTTAACCACGCTTTCGCCAAGACCCTGTTCTTCCTGATCGCCGGCTCGTTCTCCTTTACTCTCGGCACGCGTATGCTGCCCAAGCTTCGCGGCATCGTAAAGAAGTACCCGATCTCGGGCGTGGGCTTTGGTGTCGCCGCGCTCGCCATTGCCGGCGTGCCGCCCATGAACACGTTCTTCTCGAAGTTCCAGATTATCGCCGGCGGCTTTTCCGTGGGTGCCGGCAACGTCGCGATCCTAGTGCTCGTGTGCATCATGGTCGCCGAAACCGTCGCCACCTTCGCCTGGTTCCTCAAGTGGATGGGCTTTTGCCTGCCCGGCGAGCCGAGCGACGAGGTCGCTGCGGGAGCCCCGCTTCCCCGTGCGATGGCGTTCGTGTTCATCGTGCTCATCATCATGGTCATCGTTAGCGGCCCGCTTTCGGCCAGCTGGATCGGTTAGGAGGTAGAACGACATGGGTTATTCGATCGTGAACATCCTTGGCGGCCTTCTGATCGTCACGTCCACCATGGTGGTCGTCTCCAAGAACATCAAGCACGCCATCAGCTGGTATGCGGTGCAGTCGCTGGTGCTCGTGGGACTGCTCGCCACGCTCGGTGCCACTACCGGTGCGCAGGAGCTGCTTATGTGGGCTGGATCTGCCTTTATCACCAAGGTCGTCCTGGTCCCTTATATCCTCAACCGCGCATACAAGAAGATGGGCGAGCCGAGCGACGCATCGCTCAAGGCCGGCCTTAAGCCCGCGTGGGCTATCTGCATCATCGCCGTCGAGGTCGCGATCTGCTTTGCCGTCGTGACGCAGATCAGCCTGCCCACGGCCGAGGTCGCAACGCCTGCGCTCGCTATTAGCTTCGCTCACTTCTTTGTGGGCCTCACCTGCATCATCTCGCAGCGCAACATCATGAAGCAGATCTTTGGATACTGCCTTATGGAAAACGGCAGCCACGTGACGCTCGCGCTTTTGGCCCCCACCGCTCCCGAGATCATCGAGATCGGTATCGCCACCGACGCCATCTTTGCCGTCATCATCATGTCAATTGTCGTGCGTCGCATTTGGGACGACTCCCACTCGCTCGATGCGCGCGACCTGTCCGAGCTGAGGGGGTAGTCCATGGAAACGTTGATTCTCGCCCTGCTCGCGACTCCTTTGGTGTTCTCGCTGGTCATGGCGTTTTTGCCCAAGAACACGTCCTATAACGTGTTTGCCGGTCTCAACCTGGTCTCCGTCGCAGCCGTCCTGGTGCTGTCGCTTATGACGGCCGGTGACGTCCTTATGAGCGGCGACACTGCGAGCGCTCTTGGCCTGTGGTTCCACCTCGATTCGCTGGGCGCCATCTTTGTGCTGCTCATCGGCTTTATCGGTTTTCTTACGGGGCTGTTCTCGCTGCCCTATGTAAAGGCCGATATCGAGGAGGGCTCCATGCCCGCCGAGCGCGCCAAGCAGTATTTTGCGCTGTTTAGCCTGTTTGTGTTCACCATGCTGCTCGCGTGCCTGTCCAACAACATGATTCTCACGTGGGCCGCCGTGGAGGCAACCACGCTTTCCACCGTGTTCCTCGTGGGTATCTACAAGAACAAGACGGCCCTCGAGGCTTCTTGGAAGTATGCGATGGTCTGCACCGCCGGCGTGGCCTTTGGCCTGTTCGGTACACTGCTGATCTACGCCAACGCCGCCGACGTGATTCCCAACGCCCACGAGGCCGCATTCCTGTCGTGCGTGCTGCCGTATGCCGACCAGTTCGACCCGACGCTCATGCGCCTCGCCTTTGCGTTTATCGTGATCGGCTTTGGCACCAAGGCCGGCCTGTTCCCCATGCACACTTGGCTGCCCGATGCCCACTCCCAGGCTCCGAGCCCTGTCTCGGCCCTGCTTTCGGGCGTGCTGCTTAAGTGCGCCATGCTCGTGATCATGCGCTTCTACGGCTTTACTATCCAGGCCGTGGGCGCCGAGTATCCGCAACTTCTGCTGCTGATCGTCGGCACGCTGTCCATCTTGGTGGCGGCACTTTCGATGTTTCGCCAGGACGACCTCAAGCGCCGCTTTGCGTACTCGTCTGTGGAGAACGTGGGCGTTATCGCCCTGTGCCTGGGTATCGGTGGCCCGTTGGGTATCGCCGCGGCCCTGCTGCACTGCGTGTTCCATGGCTTTACCAAGACGCTTGCCTTCTGCTTGTCCGGCAACATCCAGCACGCCTTTGGCACGCGTAGCCTGGCTAAGATCCAGGGTGTCGTCGAGGTTGCCCCCGCAACAGCCGCGCTCGCCGTCCTGGCGCTGCTCGGTCTTGGTGCCTTCCCGCCCTTTGGCATGTTTATCTCCGAGTTCCTGACTTTTGTCGCCGGTGTTACCGCCGGTCCCATGTGGCTGGTCGTCGTGGTCGCCCTCGGTCTTACCGTGGCCATCTCCGCGCTCACCCGCATCGCACTCAAGTCGGTATTCGGCCATGCGCCCCAGGGCATGGGCAAGCATGAGGCCCCGGCGCTCATGCTCATCCCCGAAATCATCCTGGCTGTCATGATCTTGTGGTTTGGCATCGCCACCCCGCTGCCCCTCGTGCACGGTGTGGAGACCGCGACCGGCATCGTACTCGAGCAGAGCACCGAGGAACTTCACGCGACGCCGATGTACCGCGCTGTGTTCGGTACCGAGACCGCTCAGAGCGAGGTGGAGTAACGAATGATTGAAACTGAGAACAAGGTGTATGCCCGCCGCTGCGAAAGCCACGTCGAGGCCCTGCGCGCCGCAGTGCCGGGCGCTATCGAGAAGGTTGAGTGGCAGTGCGAGGACCAGCTGACGATCACCGTCAAGCTGGACCGTCTGCCCGAGGCCGTCCACTACCTGTATTACGAGCGCTACGGCTGGATTCCCGTGATCATCGGCAACGACGAGCGCAGCCTGTGCGGTCGCTACGCCGTGTACTACGTCATCTCCATGGAGGGGGAGGACCCCGGCTGGGTGACCGTGCGCACCGAGGTCGATCCCGCCAAGATGACGTTCCCGTCCGTGACGCCGTTCGTCCCCGCCTGCGTGTGGGGCGAGCGCGAGCTTCGCGACATGTTCGGCCTGATTCCCGAAGGCCTGCCCGACCGTCGTCGCCTGGTGCTGCCCGATGACTGGCCCAGTGGCCTGTACCCGCTGCGCAAGGACTCCATGGACTACCGCTTCCGTCCCGCTCCCGCAAGCGACATGGAAAACTATGAGTTCTTGGCCGATACCAAGGGCAAGGAGACGACGCTCGTCCCCATGGGCCCGTTGCACATCACCTCCGACGAGCCTGGCCACTTCCGCCTGTTCGTCGAGGGCGAGACGATCGTCGACGCCGACTACCGTCTGTTCTACGTGCACCGCGGCATGGAGAAGGTCGCCGAGACGCGCCTGAACTATGACGCCGTGACGTTCCTCGCCGACCGCATCTGCGGCATCTGCGGCTGCGCCCACTCGGTGGCCTACGCCGAGGCCGTCGAGCGCGCCCAGGGCATTCATGTCCCGCCGCGCGCCCAGTACATCCGCGCCATCATGCTCGAGGTCGAGCGCCTGCACTCGCATCTGCTCAACATTGGCCTGGCGTCGCACTACACGGGCTTCGACTCCGGCTTCCAGCAGTTCTTCCGCGTCCGCGAGAAGTCCATGGACCTGGCCGAGAAGCTCTCCGGTCACCGCAAGACCTACGGTCTCAACGTGATCGGCGGCGTGCGTCGCGACATTTTGGCCGAGCAGAAGCTCTCCACGCTCACGACCATCCACCAGCTGCGCTCCGAGGTTCAGGAGCTCGTCGACGTGCTGCTCTCTACGCCCAACTTTATTGAGCGTACGAGCGGTATCGGCATCTTGGACCGCAAGATCGCACGTGACTTCTCGCCGGTCGGCCCGCTCATGCGTGGCTCGGGCTATGCCCGCGACGTGCGCTTTGACCATCCCTTCGATGGCTACGCCGATCCGGACGTCCAAAAGATGCACGCCGCTACGGCCGACACCTGCGATGCCTTCGGCCGTACCGCCGTTCGCATCCAGGAGGTCTACGATTCGATCGACATGATCGAGACCATGCTCGAGAACTGCCCGTCGGGCCCCATCCTCACCACGGATTGGGAGTACACCCCGCACAAGTACGCCATCGGCGCCACCGAGGCGCCGCGCGGCGAGGACGTGCACTGGGCCATGCTCGGCAACAACCAGAAGTGCTACCGCTGGCGCGCCAAGGCCGCCACGTACAGCAACTGGCCGGTCCTGCGCTACATGTTCCGCGGCAACACCGTGGGCGACGCGGCGCTGATCGTCGGCTCGCTCGACCCGTGCTACTCCTGCACCGACCGCGTGACGGTGACCGATGTCGCCGCCAAGCGCGACCACGTGCTCGATAAGGAGCAGTTCGAGAACGTCTGGCGCGACAAGTCGCCGCTTGCGGGCGAGGGCACCATGGCCGCTCCGCTCGATGAGGAGGCGCTCTAATATGCTGAAGCTTTGGAAGGTTAACGCCAAGGCCGGCGACGCGACGGTCAAGTACCCGTTTGCGCCGTTTCCCACCAACAAGGACATGCGCGGCAAGCCCGAGCACAACGCCGAGCTCTGCATCGCCTGCGGTGCCTGCGGCGTGGCGTGCCCGGCCGATGCCATTCGCATGGACACCGACCTTGCGGCCGATACCATCACCTGGTCGATCGACTACGGTCGCTGCATCTTCTGCGGTCGTTGCGAGGAAGCCTGCCCCATGGAGGCCATCAAGCTCACCGAGGAGTTTGAGCTGGCCGTCATGAGCAAGGACGACCTCACCAGCAAGAGCGTCTATACGCTCGAGCACTGCTCGCGCTGCGGCAAGCCGTTTGCCCCGCACAAGGAGATCGACTACGCCAAGCGCCTGCTGCAAAAGACCGGCGGCATGGAGGCCATCCAGGCCGCCCGCACCGTCGGTATGTGCCAGGAGTGCAAGCGCGAGCTCGACGCCCTGCGCGCCGCCTCGGCCGTAAAGACCGGCAACGCGCACGGCATGGCTGCCAACGAGACGCTTGCGTCCGGTGAGCCCCAGGGCCCCGGCATGGAGTATCTGGGCGGCCACGGTGTGAACCCGGAGTATATCGACCGCGAGCTCAACCCCGATGCGCCCGAGATTCCCGCCGGTCCGGCGCCGGTCGAGGGCATCATCATGGATTTTGAAACGAAGGAGGAGTAACCATGGCCGAACCCACGCTTTTGCCCGAGCGGCTTCAGTACCGCCCGACCAAGATCGAGCTCGACGAGAGCATCGAGAAGGCCAAGGCGACCCTTCTTAAGAAGATCAAGCGCTCGGTGTACGTCTACCGTGTTGACTGCGGCGGCTGCAACGGCTGCGAGATCGAGATCTTCGGTTCCATCACGCCCGTCTTCGACGTCGAGCGCTTTGGCATCAAGGTCGTGCCCTCGCCCCGTCACGCCGATGTGCTGCTGTACACCGGCGCCGTGACGCGTGCCATGCGCATGCCGGCTCTGCGCGCCTTTGAGGCCGCACCCGATCCCAAGATTGTGGTGTCCTATGGCGCGTGCGGCTGCACCGGCGGCATCTTCTACGACAACTACTGCGTCTGGGGCGGCACGGATAAGATCTGTCTCTTATACACATCTCCGAGCCCACGAGACGGACTCCT
>CABRIB010000049.1 GCA_902470915.1 uncultured Collinsella sp.
TACACAAGGAGTATCGTCGGCAGCGTCAGATGTGTATAAGAGACAGCATCAGAGCAGCGGTCGAACCGCTTTTGCTCTGCTCAAACCGTAGCACAGGGAGGTGTCCCGGGAATGCTCGTTTATGTTCGCGGCGCCGGCGATATCGCCACGGGCGTCGCTGCCCGTTTGGTGCGCTCCGGCGTGTCGGTCGTTATGGCCGATATCGCGGTTCCCACGTGCATCCGCCGCACAATTAGTTTTTGCGAGGCCATTCGCCTGGGCGAGGTCGAGGTCGAAGGCATTCGCGCTCGCTTGGCGCAGACGCCGGCTGAGGCGCTTGAGATTACCGAGGCCGGAGACGTCGCCGTTGTGGTGGACCCTCAGGCCAAGATGCTCGGCGAGCTGAAACCCGCGGCTGTGGTCGACGCGATTTTGGCCAAGCGCAACTTGGGCACCACGCGCGACATGGCGCCTGCCGTCATTGCCGTGGGGCCGGGCTTTACCGCGCCGGTCGATTGCGACGCCGTGGTCGAGACCATGCGCGGGCATTTTCTCGGCCGTGTCATTACCCAAGGTTCGCCCCAGCCCAACACGGGCGTGCCGGGTATGATCGCCGGCTATGGCAAGGAACGTGTTATCCACAGCCCCGCTGCCGGTGTGTTTAGGTCCGACCATGCGATCGGCGATATCGTGAGCGCCGGAGACGTGATTGGCTACGCGGGCGATACGCCCATGTGCACGCAGATCGATGGCTGCTTGCGCGGCCTTTTGGCCGACGGCGTTCAGGTGACCGAGGGCTTTAAATGTGCCGACGTCGACCCGCGCGGCGATGCCAGCTATATCAACTATATTTCGGACAAGGCGACGTCGGTCGGCGGCGGCGTGCTCGAGGCGCTCGCCATGCTCACCGGTGTATTCCAGGGATAGGAAATTGCAATGGAAAAGCTCGATGTGGTGAATGCTGCGCTTGGCGCTCTGAAGGCTGGTAAGACGTGCGAGCTGGTGGTAGTTGCCGGCACGGCAGGGTCATCGCCGCGCGGCGTGGGCGCCTGGATGGCCGTCTTTGCCGATGGCAGCCAAGCAGGTACCATCGGCGGCGGCAAGATCGAGCTCTTTGCGCTGAACGAGGCGCGCGAGCTGCTGGCCGGGGGTAAATCGCGTCTGGTCCGCTACACCATGGGCGGCGAGAACTCCGACACCGGCATGATCTGCGGCGGAGCTATCTGCCTGTGCTATCTGCACCTGGACGCGACCATGGCACCGTTGTTCCAGTCGGTTGCCGACGTCTTGGCGTATCGACGCATCGGCGACTTCGTCATCGACTTTGAACCGTTTATCGCAAACGCGCTCGAGGGCGATGTGGCCGAGTACCATGGCGGGGCATCGCGCCATACCATTGCGGGCTGCCCCGAGCTTTCGCTGGTGGAGGAGGGGAGTAAGGTCACCTACACCAACGCCGCCTCCGAGATTCCCCCGGCGCACATCGAGACGCTCTGCCCCGAGGGCCTGACCTACATCTTTGGCTGCGGACACGTGGGCGCTGCGACGGCGCGCGTACTCACGGCGGCGGGCTTTGCCGTTGTGGCGTGCGATGACCGCCCCGGCACGCTGACGCCCGAATGGGTGCCCGGTGTCTACGATCGTCGCCTGGTCGATTACAAGAACCTGAGCAAGCAGTGCCCCATCGGCCCGCGCGACTTGGTGGTCGTGGCCACAGCAGGCCACAAGTCCGATATCGACGTGGTGATTCAGGCCATACGCGCTAAACCCGCCTATCTGGGCTGCTTGGGCTCGCGCCGCAAGACGGCCTTTGTGCGCGCCCGTTTGGAGCAGGAGGGCTTTACGCAGGACCAGATCGACGAGCTGCACCTGCCGATCGGCGTTGCCATCGAGGCCGAGGATCCCGAGGAGATCGCCATCTCCATCGCTGCCGAGATGATTCACCTGCGCCGCACCAAGCTCGTCCCCCGCAAGCGCTAATCGCATCCCCATACATGAGTTGCGGTGAAATACGGACTGTTAAAGCCTGTTAAGCCGTCAAACGGTCCCTATTTCACCGCAACTGCCATTTTCCTCCGTCCCCTAGGGATCAATTTGTGCGGGGGAGTTGTGGAGTTGTGCAGGCAGACGAGGTTTTTCTGGAAATACGAACCCAATGCGCGTATAGTACCGATTGTTTTGTCGGCTCCTGCTGCGTCGAGTCCAAACCGCAAAATGCCATGAGCGGCGCGGATGCAGTCAGGAGGCACGAGGACAACCCACCGTGGCCACGCCCCGTGCTTAAAACCCCAAGAAGGAGTGAACAATGGCAGAAGAGAAGTATGTGCCGCGTCTGAAGACCAAGTACAACAACGAGGTCAAGCAGCAGCTTCAGGACAAGTTCCAGTACGAGAACGTCATGATGATCCCCAAGTTTGAGAAGATCGTCGTGAACATGGGTGTCGGCGAGGCCGCTACCGATTCCAAGGCCATCGACGGTGCCGTGCGCGACCTGCGCGCCATCACCGGCCAGCAGCCGATGATCACCCGCGCCCGCAAGTCCATCGCTACCTTCCGCCTGCGCGCTGGTATGCCGATCGGCTGCAAGGTTACCCTGCGTGGCGACCGTATGTGGGAGTTCTTCGATCGTCTGACCTCCGTCGCGATCCCCCGTATCCGCGACTTCCGCGGCATCTCCGCCAAGAGCTTCGACGGCCGTGGTAACTTCTCCATGGGCGTCACCGAGCAGCTCATCTTCCCCGAGATCGACTTCGATTCCGTCGATCACCAGCGTGGTATGGACATCACCTTCGTGACCACCGCCAACACCGATGAGGAGGCCAAGGCCCTTCTGGACGCCTTCGGTTTCCCGTTCAAGAAATAGGTTCACCTGCCCTAAAAGCGCCGTTTCCATAAGGGGACGGCGCTTGGGGCGAACAATACTCTATGTGAGGAGGATATAAGTGGCTAAGACATCGATGATCGTCAAGTGCAATCGCAAGCAGAAGTTCTCTACTCGTGAGTACACGCGCTGCCAGCGCTGCGGCCGTCCGCACTCTGTGTACCGCAAGTTCGGCCTGTGCCGTGTCTGCTTCCGCGAGCTTGCACTCAAGGGCGAGCTTCCCGGCGTTAAGAAGGCCAGCTGGTAAGTCACTACCAGCGTTTCAAGCATCCGTTTGGAACAGGGAAAACGCGCTAGTTAGGCTTTGCCGTTAAGGGCGGCGAAGAACCAAGAGCACGTGTTCATCAAGAACGAAGGAGAATCTGTATGAACCTTACAGACCCGATCGCAGATATGCTTACGCGCATCCGTAACGCTAACTCTGTGAACAAGGCCACGGTCTCCATGCCGAGCAGCAAGAAGCTCGTCGAGATCGCTCGTGTTCTGCACGAGGAGGGCTACATCGAGGGCTACGATGTCGAGGACACCGTTCCCCAGAAGACTCTGCACATCACGCTTAAGTATGGTCCCAAGAAGGCTAAGGTCATCAACGGCATCCGCCGCATTTCCAAGCCGGGCCTGCGTAAGTACACCGGCGTTGCCGACATGCCCCGCGTCCGCGGTGGCCTTGGTACCGCCATTATTTCCACCAGCCATGGCGTCATGACCGACCGCGATGCTCGCAAGCACAACGTCGGCGGCGAGATCATCGCTTACGTCTGGTAATTCGCTCGGTAGGTAGAAGGAAAGGAGATCACCGTGTCTCGTATCGGTAATAAGCCTGTCCAGATTCCCGCCGGAGTCGAAGTGGCAGTCAACGGCAACAACGTTGTCGTCAAGGGTCCCAAGGGCCAGCTCGAGCTCGATGTCTTTGAGAAGCTCGCTATCAACGTCGAGGACAACGTCCTCACCGTTTCCCGTCCCGACGACGAGCGTGAGACCCGTGCCCGCCACGGCCTCACCCGCGCCCTCATCCACAACATGGTTGTTGGCGTTTCCGAGGGCTTCGAGAAGAAGCTCGAGCTCGCCGGCGTCGGTTACCGCGTGCAGCAGAAGGGCAAGAACCTCGAGTTCTCCCTGGGCTTCTCGCACCCCGTGATCGTCGAGGCTCCCGAGGGCATCACCTTCGAGGTTCCCGACAACACCCACGTGAACGTCAAGGGTATCAACAAGCAGCAGGTCGGTCAGATCGCCGCTGAGATCCGCGGCCATCGTCCTCCCGAGCCTTACAAGGGCAAGGGTATCCACTACGTTGGCGAGCACATCCGCCGCAAGCTGGGTAAGGCCGCCAAGTAGTCGTAACCGACTCACTCGCATAAGACCAGCACCCCGTCAGGTGCTGGCAAGATCAACCTTTTTAGGAGTTTACGTATGAACAAGCATAAGGCGAAGCTGGAAGGCCTCAAGCGTCGTCAGCGTCGTGTTCGCGGCAAGGTCTCGGGTACCGCCGAGCGTCCGCGTCTTCGCGTGACCCGTACTAACGCCAACATCTATGCCCAGATCATCGACGACAGCAAGGGCTCCAGCCTGACGCTCGTCTCTGCCTCGACCCTCGAGGCCGAGTTCAAGGGCACCCACACCTCGAACAAGGAGGCTGCGGAGAAGGTCGGTCAGCTCGTTGGCAAGCGCGCCATCGAGGCCGGCATCACCAAGGTCGCCTTCGATCGTGGTGGCCGTATCTACCATGGCCGCGTCAAGGCCCTCGCCGACGGTGCTCGTGCCGCCGGTCTCGAGTTCTAGGAGGTATGTAGCACATGGCTCGTAATCAGAAGCAGCAGCGCGAGGCCTCCGAGTTCGAGGAGCGCGTCGTTTACATCAACCGCGTGTCGAAGACCGTCAAGGGTGGTCGTCGCATGAGCCTCGTCGCTCTCGTCGTCGTTGGCGACGGCAAGGGCAACGTCGGCGTTGGCATGGGCAAGTCCGCTGAGGTGCCCCTGGCCATCTCCAAGGCGTCTCTCGATGCCAAGAAGAACATGTTCCACGTGCCGGTGACCGAGCAGGGCACCATCCCGCACGAGGTTCTCGGCCACTTTGGTGCCGGCCGCATCATCATCAAGCCCGCTGTCGAGGGTACCGGCGTTATCGCCGGCGGCGCCGTGCGTCCCCTCTTTGAGCTTGCTGGCATCAAGAACGTCCTGTCCAAGTCCCTCGGTACCGACAACGGCCTCAACATCATCAAGGCTGCCGTCGAGGGCCTCAAGGAGCTCTCCAGCCCTGAGGACGTCGCGGCTCGCCGTGGCCTGACGGTCTCCGAGATGTTCGTCGGTAAGGAGAACTAAGCATGGCTGACACCATCAAGATCAAGCAGGTCCGCAGCACCAACGGTTGCAAGCAGGACCAGGTCCGTACTGTCCGTGCCCTCGGTCTCCACAGGATCCGCGAGGTTCGCGAGATTGCTGACAACGAGTCCGTCCGCGGCATGATCTTCAAGGTCAAGCACCTTGTCGAGATTGTAGAGGAGTAGCAAATGCAGCTTCACGATCTTACTCCCGCGCCCGGTTCCACCAAGAACCGTAAGCGCGTCGGCCGTGGCAATTCTTCGGGTCACGGCACCACTTCTGGCCGCGGCCAGAAGGGCCAGGGTTCCCGCTCTGGCGGCACCAAGGGTGCCGGCTTCGAGGGTGGCCAGACTCCGCTGGCTATGCGCCTGCCCAAGCTTCCGGGCTTCCGCAACCCCCGTCGTATCGAGTACACCGCTGTTAACGTTGAGCGTCTCGAGCGTAAGTTCGAGGATGGCGCTGTGATCGACGGTGCCGCTCTTAAGGCCGCTCGCATCACCAAGAGCGAGTTCGAGCCCGTCAAGGTGCTCGGCAATGGTGAGCTCACCAAGAAGTTCACGGTCAAGGTCGACAAGGTCAGCGCTTCTGCGCAGGCCAAGATCGAGGCCGCCGGCGGAAAGGTCGAGCTGCCGTGCTAAATGGTCTTAAGAATGCTTTCCGCATCAAAGAATTGCGCGAAAAGATTCTTTTTACCATAGCTATGCTCGTCGTGTACCGCATTGGTGCGCACGTTCCTGTGCCCGGCATTCCCTTCCAGGGGATGCTGGGCCTTTTCTCGACCGATAACAATTCGGTCGCCGCAGGTGCTATGGCCCTCCTGAATCTTTTCTCTGGCGGCGCGTTGAGCTATGTGTCGGTGTTTTCGCTGGGCATCATGCCTTACATCACCAGCTCGATCATCCTCCAGATGCTCCAGGCCGTCGTGCCTTCCCTGCATGAGCTTGCCCGCGAGGGCGAGGTCGGTCAGACCAAGATTACGCAGTATTCGCGTTACCTCACCCTGGCTCTGGCAATCCTCAACTCCGTGGGTTACCTCTTCCTCTTTAAGAGCTTCGGCATCAGCTTCAATGGCGCCGGCGCTCCCGAGATCATCTTCGACCTCATGATTGTCGGCACGCTCACCGCGGGCGCCATGCTGATCATGTGGATTGGTGAGCTCATCACCCAGCGCGGTATCGGCAATGGCATGTCGCTGATCATCTTTGCGAACATCATGGCCGGTCTGCCGCAGGCGATCTTCTCCAGCACCGAGGGCAATGCCGGTGGCATCATCACCATGGTGATCATCTGCGCCATCATCTTGCTGGTTATCCCGCTGATTGTTTTCCTTGAGCGTGGCCAGCGCCGCATCCCGGTTTCCTACGCCAAACGCGTCGTGGGCCGTCGCATGATGGGTGGCCAGACCACCTACCTGCCCATTAAGGTCAACACCGCGGGTGTCGTGCCGATCATCTTCGCTTCGGCGCTGCTGTACTTCCCGGCTCAGATTGCCGTGTTCTTCCCCGGCATCGGTTGGATTCAGGCAGTTGCCTCCGCGCTTTCGACCGGTTGGCTCAACTGGGTGCTTAACGTTGTCCTCATCGTGTTCTTCGCGTACTTCTACACCTCCATGGTGTTCAATCCCGATGACACGGCCGACAACCTTAAGAAGCAGGGCGGCTTTATTCCGGGCGTGCGTCCGGGTAGGGCTACCGCGGCCTACATCAAGAACGCGCTCAACAAGATTACGCTTCCCAGCGCTGTCTTTTTGGCGCTTATCGCCATCGTGCCTTCGATCATCTTCTCCTTCACGGGTAACCATCTGATCCAGGCATTTGGTGGCACGTCCATCCTCATCATGGTCGGCGTCGTGCTCGACACGGTCGATAAGCTCGAAGGCCAGATCAAGATGTATGATTACGATGGATTCTTTAAATAGGCTAGAGGAGGATTGCTCATGAACCTCGTATTGCTCGGAGCTCCGGGTGCCGGTAAGGGCACCGTCGCACAGGAGCTCGTCGCCGAGTTTGGCGTCGCTCACATTTCCACGGGCGACCTGCTGCGTGCTGCCGTTAAGGGTGGCACCGAGCTTGGTATTCAGGCTAAGAAGTACATGGACGCTGGCGAGCTCGTTCCCGACCAGCTCGTGATCGACCTTGTCAAGGAGCGCCTTGCCGCCGACGATGCCCAGCAGGGCTTCATCCTCGACGGCTTCCCGCGCAACACCGCCCAGGCTGTGACGCTCGATTCCGAGCTCTCCGCCATGGGCCGCGAGATCGATTGCGCCCTTCTGGTCGATGTGGCCCCCGAGGTTATCATCGATCGTCTGTCTTCGCGTCGCACCTGCCGCGCCTGCGGTTACACCGGCACCGCCGACGATGTCACCTGCCCCAAGTGCGGTGGCGAGATGTATCAGCGCGACGACGACAAGCCCGAGACCATCAAGAACCGTCTCGACGTCTACGAGAAGTCCACGAGCCCGCTCGTCGACTACTATCGTGGCCAGGGTCTGCTCAAGTCGGTCAACGGTGACCAGGCTCGCGAGACCGTGTACGGGGATGTCAAAGAGGCTCTCGGTCTATGATCAAGATTAAGTCTGCAACGCAAATCGAGCAGATGAAGAAGGCAGGAGCGCTATCTAAGATGGCGCTCCGCCACGTTGGAGCCATGGTGTGCCCCGGCGTTTCGACTTTTGAGCTCGATCAGCTCGCGGAGCAGATTATCCGCATGCATGGCGGCACCCCGGCCTTTAAGGGTTACGGCGGGTTCCCGGGGACCATTTGCGCATCGATCAACGATGCCGTGGTCCACGGTATTCCCAACCCCGACATGATCCTGCGCGATGGCGATATCATCTCCATCGATACGGGAGCCGTTGTCGACGGTTGGGTCGGCGATAACGCTTGGACGTTTTTCGTCGGTACCCCTACGCCCGAAGCCAAGGCTTTGTGCGAGGTCACGCGCGATTGCCTTAAGGCTGCCATCGAGCAGGCTGTTCCCGGTAACCATATCGGGGACGTCGGTTATGCCGTTCAGTCCCTCGTCGAGTCTCACGGTTACGGCGTGCTTCGCGACTATGTGGGTCATGGCATTGGCCGCGTGATGCACGAGGACCCCAACGTTCCTAACTATGGAAAGAAGGGGAGGGGCGTTCGCCTCCAGGCCGGCATGGTCATTGCCATCGAGCCGATGGTTACGATGGGCTCCAACCATGTGAGCACGGGCTCCGACGGTTGGATTGTTACGACCAACGACCACCTGCCCGCCGCGCACTACGAGAACACCGTCGCCATTACCAATGACGGTCCGGTGATTCTGACCACGGATGCCCAAGGTGCTTGGTGTTCGCTCCAAGGCGGAGAAATGTAAAAGTCGCCGCCCCCTGATGCCCAACCTCGCCTTTCAATTTCGAAGGCATGACCCCAAGGTCTATGCCTTCTCATTTCAAGGCGATCTTGGGCATCAGGGAACGGCTTTGTTTTACATTTCAAATGTAACAAGTTCCACTTAGTTGTGGAGCCATTACGAAGTTATTACGATGCGTGCATACGTGTTGTAGAATACTCAATCGCTGTCGTTTTCTAGAGAAAGATGATTGCTTGTGAAGAAGGAAGACGCAATTGAGCTCGAGGGTACGGTAAAGGAACCGTTGCCCAACGCCATGTTTAAGGTCGAGCTCGAGAACGGTCATTCGGTTCTGTGCAACATTTCTGGCAAGATCCGAATGAATTACATCCGTATTCTCCCCGGTGACAGGGTTGTCGTGGAGCTTTCCCCGTACGACCTGACCCGCGGCCGCATCACCTATCGCTACAAATAGCGGCACGTATACACGCACTCCATTTCCGACTGCAGGCTTAGCTCAACCTACGGTCGGATTGTGTGTGAAGACCAGCCATAGTTTTAAACGCCTGCGGCTGGGCGAGTAGATAGTAGGGAAGTAGTTTGAGCGCTACCGAAAGGAAGAACGATGAAGGTACGTCCTTCGGTCAAGAAGATGTGCGATAAGTGCAAAATCATTAGGCGCCATGGCAAGGTCCTCGTCATTTGCGAGAACCCCCGTCATAAGCAGCGTCAGGGTTAAGAGAGGAGACTACGTTGGCCCGTATTAATGGTGTCGACCTCCCGCGTGAGAAGCGCGTTGAGATCGGTCTGACCTACATTTACGGCATCGGCCGCACCACTGCGACGAAGATTTGCGTCGAGTGCAACGTTAACGTGGATACGCGCGTTAAGGACCTCACCGAGGATGAGGTTAACGCCATCCGCGATTATATCGACAAGAACCAGATCATGGTTGAGGGCGACCTCCGCCGTGAGCGCAACCAGAACGTCAAGCGCCTTATGGACATCGGCTGCAACCGCGGCCTTCGTCACCGCAAGGGCCTCCCGGTCCGCGGCCAGCGCACCCACACTAACGCTCGTACCCGCAAGGGCCCGAAGCGTCAGATCGGTGCTAAGAAGAAGAAATAAGGAGCGCTAGATAGATGGCTACTGCTAAGAAGAACGTTCGCGCTGCCCGTCTGAAGCGCGCGGACCGTAAGAACATTTCCGTGGGCCAGGCTCACATTCGTTCTACGTTCAACAACACGATCGTTTCGATCACCGATCCCCAGGGCAACGTCATTTCCTGGAAGTCGGCTGGCCAGGTGGGCTTCAAGGGCTCCCGTAAGTCCACGCCGTTCGCTGCCCAGATGGCTGCCGAGGCTGCTGCCAAGCAGGCCATGGAGCACGGTATGAAGAAGGTTTCCGTCTTCGTCAAGGGCCCCGGCTCCGGTCGTGAGACCGCCATCCGCTCCCTCCAGGCTGCTGGCCTCGAGGTCTCGAGCATCCAGGACAAGACCCCCATTCCGCACAACGGCTGCCGCCCCAAGAAGCGTCGCCGCGTGTAACTGAAAGGATCGTATCAATATGGCAATCGACAGGACTCCTGTTCTTAAGCGCTGCCGTCAGCTCGGGATCGATCCCGCTGAGCTCGGTTACAGCAGCAAGAAGGAATCTATCCGTCAGCCCAAGCGCCGTCGCAAGGAATCTGAGTACGGCATGCAGCTGCGCGAGAAGCAGAAGGTCAAGTTCATCTATGGCGTTCTGGAGAAGCAGTTCCACGGCTACTTCAACAAGGCCCGTAAGATGAACGGCGTCACCGGTGAGAACCTCATGATCATTCTTGAGTCTCGCCTCGACAACGTCGTCTTCCGTCTTGGCTTCGCCCGCACCCGCAAAGAGGCTCGTCAGTCCGTCCGTCACGGTCACTTCACCGTGAACGGCAAGCGCGTGGACATCCCGTCCTACCGCGTCAAGGCCGGCGACGTCGTCGCTGTCGGCGAGAAGTTCCGTGACCTCCTCCCCATCAAGGAGGCTCTGATTTCCTCCGAGCGCTTTGAGGTCCCTGGCTGGCTCGAGGTCGATATCGAGAAGCTGTCTGGTAACGTGCTCGCTCTGCCGACGCGTGAGCAGATCAGCGGTGATATCAACGAGCAGCTCATCGTCGAGCTCTACTCTAAGTAGTCCATCCGGGCTGCTGAGGCTGGAGGTAATACATGTCAGAATTCATTAGGCCTCAGGTTCAGGTCGAAGAGATCAACGAGACGTCTGCTCGTGTCTCCGTCGAGCCGCTCGAGCGTGGTTACGGCGATACGCTGGGTAACTCCCTTCGTCGCGTTCTTCTGTCCTCGCTCGAGGGTGCCGCCGTCGAGGCTATTCAGATCGATGGTGCGCAGCACGAGTTCATGACCATCCCTAACATGGTCGAGGATGTCACCGACATCGTCCTGAATGTCAAGGGTCTTGTCTTCAGGGCTCTCGGCACGACCGACGAGGCGACCGCCACCATCTCGGTTGACGGCCCCTGCGAGGTCACCGGTGCGGACTTCTTTATTCCGTCCGAGTTTGAGCTGGTCAACCCCGAGCAGCACATCGCTACGCTCACCGAGGGTGGCCATCTCACCATGAGCATGCGCATCGGCTATGGCCGCGGCTATGTTTCTGGCGAGGCCAACAAGCGCGACAACGATCCCATCGGTGTGATCCACGTCGACTCGCTGTACTCGCCGGTTTCCCGTTGCGCCAAGCTCGTTGAGGCTTGCCGTGTCGGTCAGCACACCGACTACGACCGCCTTGTCCTCGAGATCGAGACCAACGGCTCCATCGCCCCGCGCGACGCCGTGGTCCAGGCTGCCAATATCATCAACCAGCATATGGCCGCATTTATGAACCTTGCCGAGACCCCCGAGGTCGAGGAGGAGGCTTCGATCTTCGCTCCCGAGGTCACCAACGACAACGCCGAGCTGGACAAGCAGATCGAGGATCTGGACCTTTCCGTCCGTTCCTACAACTGCCTTAAGCGCGCCAGCATTCACTCGGTCCGTCAGCTCGTTGAGTTCTCGGAGAACGATCTGCTCAACATCCGTAACTTCGGTGTTAAGTCGATCGAGGAAGTGAAGGACAAGCTTGAGTCCATGGGCCTGAGCCTGAAGGCTTAATGCTTCGCATATTTGAGGAGAAACTAGACCATGCGTCACAACGTTAAGAAGGGCCTGAAGCTCGGCACCGATGCGAGCCACACCAAGGCCATGAAGAAGAGCCTTGCTAAGGCCCTCTTCGAGAACGACCGCATCAAGACCACCGAGACCCGCGCTAAGGCGCTGCGTTCGGTCGTCGATCCGATCATCACCTGGGCCAAGAAGGGCGACCTGCACTCTCGTCGTCTGGCTATCGCCAAGCTCGGTGATAAGCAGCTCGTTGCCGAGATCTTCGACAAGGCTGCCCAGGGCATGTGGCAGGACCGCAACGGCGGTTACACCCGCATCATGAAGCTCGGCAACCGCAAGGGCGACAACGCTCCCATCGTTATCATGGAGCTCGTCACCGAGCCTTGCACGCCTAAGGCCAAGAAGGCTGCTCCGGCCCCCAAGAAGGCCGCTGCTCCCAAGAAGGTCGAGGCTGTCGAGGAGGCTCCTGCTGAGGAGACCGCTGAGTAGACATTCCGTCTGCATAGGCTATATTCGAGGGGTACGTTCGCGTACCCCTCTTTTTTTGTCGCGATACCGTTACTTGTTTGTTGGGAGCGCCCATGACTGCGCCGTCTGATTTCAATTTGACCCCCGAGCTTGACGCCACGCTCGTATTTCGCGTGGCCTATGATGGCTCGTCGTATAGCGGATTTGCCGAGCAGCCGGGACAGACGACGGTTGCGGGTGAGCTGCGTCGAGCCATCGAGACGCTGCTTCGCCGTCCGATCGATCTGACGTGCGCAGGTCGTACCGATGCCGGCGTGCATGCCGTGGCTCAGTACATCAGCGTGCCCGTAACGGACGCTGAGCTCGCCCTTACGCGCCGTAGGTGGCTGCGGGCTATGGATGCCCTGCTGCCTAAAGATATCGCCATAAACGAGGTCTACAGGGCCCGTAAGGGCTTTTCTGCACGCTTTGACGCGCGTTCCCGTACGTATACGTACCGTATTGCCGATCGCGATGCGCGCCCCGTGCTGTCCCGTGGTGCCGTGTGGTGGCATCGCTATCCCTTGGACGTCGAGGCCATGTCTGCGGCCTGTCCCGCGCTTTTGGGTGAGCAGGACTTTAAGAGCTTTTGCAAGGTCGCCTCTGCCGTGGGCAAGCCTACGCACCGCTGCGTGATGCGGGCCGAGTTTGGCCATGAGGTTGCGTTTGGCGAGGACATCCTGACGTTTACCATCGAGGGCAATGCGTTTCTGCATTCGATGGTCCGTACGATCGTTGGCACGCTTGTCGAGATTGGCATGCATCGCCGTAAACCCGAGTGGATGCGCGAGGTCATCGATGCTTGCGATCGTACCGCTGCGGGCCCCACGGCTCCTGCCTGCGGCCTTACGTTTATGGGCGTGGATTACGATCCCGCCGAGCTTGTCGTGCTCGACTAGGGGAGGGCTTGACGCGCCGTTCGTCGGCATCTGTCATCTGTGGGCTGCGCGTGTGCAACATCTGTTCTTGGCGTGCAGTGCAACCGGTGTCTCATTGCTTTTATTTATGGGGTGTACCATGAACCACGGTTTGATTCATTGCTGTCGAGAGGACGGATAACTTGGTTCGACGTGGCTCGCATCCGCGACTTTCGGTGATCCTTGTGGTAGAAGGTTCGCCCAGCTATGCGATGCGTGCGCTCGAGAGTATCCAGAACCAAGACCTCTACGATTTGCAGATTGTCGTTGTCTGCCGCGATGCTGCGCCCGGTGTGCGCCATTCGCTTCAGGTTGCTGCCGATAGGGACATCCATATTGATTTGATTGACGTCGAGGACGCGAAGCGCGGCGCTTGTCTTCGTGCCGGTTTTGATGCCTCGCGCGGCTCTCAAATCATCGCCATGAACGCCGATGAGTGGTTTGCTCCGCAGGCCCTTTCCAAGATGGTCGATATCGCGTGCGATACTGCGGCAGACATTGTGCTCCCCTCGGTGTCGCTCGATCGATACGATGCGCATCGCGAGCGTCATTCGCGCGTCTTGGATGCTGCCTCTATTGCCATAGAAGACGAGTCTTCTATGGTGACTGGGCTGCCCCAGTTGATTTTGGGCGGCCTAGTCGCTCAGACCTCTGGCGTGATGTATAGCCGTCCACTGTTTGAGGCATGCCTGTCGCGCGGCAAGGCGTACCGTACGGTTGAGTTTATGGCTTATGCGCTCTCGCAGGCACGATTCGTGTCCGGCTGCGGCGACGCTTGTTTCCACGCGGTGGCACCTAAGCTTACAGATGCCTTTGATCCCACCATGTATGCCAGGATATCCGATGACACTCGAGCGCTCGACGAGCTTGCGGACTCACTCTCGGAAGCAGATAGCGGTGGTCGGCTCAAGCTGGCAAGCCAGAAGTTCTACTTTGCCGGACTGGTCGCCTGCATCGAGAATTTGTGTCTGAGCCCGCATGGAGTGTCGTCAATCGAGCGTTCCGCCCGCATGCGTGATATGCTCGAGGCGCCTCGAACCCGTCAGATGGTCGCCGCGCTCAAGGATAACCATCGGGGACTCGGTCTGTTGTTTGGGCCGATCGCCAGCGCCAAGCCCGCGCGCTGCGTGATGTGTACGCATCTGGCAGCTTTTCTTAACCGGACGGGCGCAAAAACCGCCTAAACGGCTCATTTCGAAACAAATTTGCATAGAATTGTTTCGAAATGCGTTCTTATACACAAAAGCCTTCAAATAGCGTTAAACTATTCAATCACTGATTGATTGTCTCCGCCATCTTTTGGAGAGAGGGTTTGTATGGCTAAAAAACGCAATGGGCGCCAGGATGCCATTAGAGATATTGTGCGCAATAAGGACGTCCGCACGCAGCGCGTGCTGGTCGATGAGCTCCGCGCTATGGGCTTTGATTGCACGCAGGCGACTGTCTCTCGCGATATTGCCGATATGGGGCTGCGTAAGCTCCCTGAGGGCATCTATGTTCTGGCAGAGGACCTGCACCTGCAGCGTATGGTTTCCGAGCTCGTAACGGGCGTTCTGCGCACCGATAATCTGGTTATGATTAAGGCTCAGCCTGGCACGGCTTCCGGCATCGCCGCCGCTGTTGATGCGGCAGAGCTGCCCGATGTGCTTGGCTCGCTTGCCGGCAACGATACGATTTTGGTTATTGCCCAGACGGCCGAGGACGGCGAGCGTCTCGAGGCGCTGATCAATAAGCTGAGCAATTCTCGCAAGTAGGCGTGCGGGTCGTGCGCTCGGCCCTGCGCGCGCTGACATAGTTGCCTGTAAGGGGGTATCGACGAGGGTCGGTACCCCCTTTTTGTTTGCCGGTATAAAGACCGCCTGCCAGGTCGCTTTAAACTAAAAGGCCCCCGAGCAGTTGAATAAGCTGTTCGGGGGCCTTGTTGCTTATGGCCGGATGATTTCTAGCCGACCGTATCGTCAGGCGTGGGCGAGGGGTCGGGAGTGGGCGTGGGCGTAGGCGTGCCGCCATCGCTGCCGGTCGAACCACCGGTGGAGC
>CABRIB010000050.1 GCA_902470915.1 uncultured Collinsella sp.
TAGGAGTCCGTCTCGTGGGCTCGGAGATGTGTATAAGAGACAGGGCGAGCAGGGCCTCGATGCTCCCGGAGCGCGAGGCGCCACCCCAGAACCTCCCGAGCTCCTCTCTCCCCTCCTCCCCCATCTGGGCGAGGAGGCCCGCCTCGGACGGCCCGCACGGAAGCGACACCCCGACGAGGCGCATCCCGCCCCATGGGACGATCCTCCACGGCAGGGGCTCGGCGCCCGTGACGGTGAGGGAGAACGAAAGCCTCGGAAAGACCGAGAGCGGGGCGCCCGGGCGCTTCGCCTCGCTGGGCGAGATCCCGAGGGCGTCCCTGAACGCTCGGTTGAACGCGGTCGGGGAGCAGTAGCCGTACCGGACCGCGACGTCGACGACCCGCTCCCCGCGGGACAGGTCGAGCGCGGCGCGGGAGATGCGGCGCCGGCGCACGTACTCCCCGAGACCGATGCCGGCGATATAAGAGAACATCCTCCGGAACTGTCCCTCGGTGCAGGCGGCGAGCCGCGCCGCATGGGCGAGGTCGAGGTCCCCCTCGAGGTTCGCCTCTATGTAGTCCATCGCGTCGTTGAGGCCCTCTATCCAGCCCATCGGGTCACCATCCTTCCGAGAAGAGAGCATGGGGCAACAAGGCAGCGCAGTCCTCGCGTCCAAGGGGCGAATAATGAGAGTTTTTGATGACTGGCTCGTCGCCGACGGCCCGTCTCGATGATAGACCGTCGGCACGAGGATCCGACCCGCGAATGCCCGTTTTGCATTGTCAGGAACCTCGCTCAGGAGCACGCCATGAAGTAGGATGCCCGCCGCGCCGTGATGCGCGCGGCACACCAACGACGCGACAGCCGCGATCGAAAGCTGAGGAGGGACGTTAGCCACTGGGTTAGCAAGTAGCCCATTCCGTGCGCACAGCGCCAGGAACAGCGGCCCGCCCATCGATCACCTTGGACCATGGTACAGTCGCAGTAAGAGGACGGACAGCGGGCGTGCGCCAGGGCGAACAAATTGGCATGAAAAGAAGACGGCATAGACCTTCTGGTCATGCCGTCTTCTTTGAATGACTAGTTGTCGCTCTGGTGCCCGCGCAGCGTCGGCCGATCCGCCGTTCGGTAGAACGGCGGAACCGCCTAACCGCCCAGATAGGCTTTGCGGACGTTGTCGTCGTGCAGGAGCTCTTGACCCGTGCCGGTCATGGTGATCTTGCCGGTCTCGAGCACGTAGCCGCGCGTGGCGATGGAAAGCGCCATCTGCGCGTTTTGCTCAACCAGAAGCACCGTGGTGCCGGCCTTGTGCAGGTCCTCGACAATCTGGAAGATCTGTTCGATCAGAATCGGTGCCAGACCCATGGAAGGTTCGTCGAGCATAAGCAGTTTGGGGTTACTCATAAGGGCGCGGCCCATAACGAGCATCTGCTGCTCGCCGCCCGAAAGGGTGCCGGCGACCTGGCGACGGCGCTCCTTAAGACGCGGGAACTGCTCGTAGACGCGCTCAAGGCCCGGAGCCACCGTGGACTTGGGCTGTGTGTAGGCGCCCATCTCCAGGTTCTCCTCAACCGTCATCTGCAAAAAGGCGCGACGGCCCTCGGGGACCTGAGCCAGGCCCTTGCCCACCAGCTTGTCAGCCGGCGTATGGGTAATGTCTTCGCCCATAAACTTGATGGAGCCGGTCTTGGAGCGAAGCAGGCCCGAGACGGTCTTAAGCGTCGTGGACTTGCCGGCGCCGTTAGCGCCAATCAGGGCCACGATCTCGCCCTCGTTGACGTTAAAGGAGATGTCCTTGATGGCGTGGATGGCGCCGTACCAGACATTGATGTTGTAGACGGAAAGCATCGGCTCTGCCATTTAGTTCTCCCCCTTATCCTGCTTGCCCAGATACGCCTCAATAACAGCGTCGTTGTTCTGGATTTCCTCGGCCGTGCCCTTGGCGATGACCTTACCAAAGTTGAGCACGCAGATGCCCTCGCAGATGTTCATAACGAGCGACATGTCGTGCTCGATAAGCATAATGGCGATACCAAAGGTGTCGCGAATCTTAACGATGTTCTCCATGAGCTCCGCGGTCTCGGACGGGTTCATGCCGGCGGCAGGCTCGTCGAGCAGCAGTAGCTTGGGGTTGGTGGCAAGCGCGCGGACGATCTCCAGACGACGCTGAGCGCCGTAAGGCAGCGATCCGGCCTGCTCGTTTGCCAGATGCTTCATATCAAAGATGGACAGCAGCTCCATGGCGCGCTCGTGCGCGGCCTTCTCGTGCTTCCAATACGTCGGCAGGCGCAGCACGCCCTCAAAGCCGGAGTAGCGCTCCTGGTTGTGCAGGCCGACCTTAACGTTATCCTCCACCGTCATGGTGTTGAACAGGCGAATGTTCTGGAAGGTACGGGCGATGCCCATACGGTTGACCTGATAGACCGACTTGCCAGAGGTGTCCTCGCCGTCGAGCAGGATGGTGCCGTGCGTGGGCTGATACACCTTGGTGAGCAGGTTGAAGACCGTGGTCTTACCGGCACCGTTGGGGCCGATGAGACCGGCGATCTCGGTCTTGCCGATAGTTAGGCTAAAGTCGTCGACTGCCTTAAGGCCACCGAACTCAATGCCCAGGTGGATGCACTCGAGTGCCGGGCGCTCGCCCAGGTCGCGGTCGGGAACGATGGCACCAGAAGGATACGGGACCATCTTGCCCTTGTTGAACTCAAACTTACTGGGCATCGGCTGCCACCTCCTTCTTGGAAGCAAAGCGGTCCTTGACGCGACCGAAGAACGCCTTGAGCTGTGGGTTGTTGGTAAAGATCATGACCAGGATCAGCACGATGGCGTAGATGAGCATGCGGTAGTCCGAGAACTGACGGAGCAGCTCGGGGAGCACCGTGAGCAACGCCGCCGCGATGACGGAGCCGCGCATATTGCCCAGACCGCCCAGGACCACGAACACCAGGATGAGGATGGACGTGTTGAAGTCGAACTTGGTGGCGGAGAGCTGCGAGAAGTTACCGCCGAAGAGAGCTCCGGCAGCACCGGCGAGGGCAGCGGAAACTACGAAGGCAATCATGCGGTACTCGGTGACGGAGATGCCTACGGACTCGGCTGCAATCTTGTTATCGCGCACGGCCATAATGGCACGGCCGGTACGGCTGCGAACCAGGTTGAGCACGATCACGAGTGCGACCATGACCAGGATGGCACCGGCGAGGAAGGTCGAGTACGTCGACACGCCCGATGCGCCCTGCGCGCCCTTGATGATGGCGGTGCCGTCCTCGAGCAGATGCAGGTCGTCGATCGTAGAGTTGCCCGTGATGTTAAAGATCACGTGCAGGCCGCGGGAGTCGACGCCCACAATAAGGCAGGTGACGATCTCTTTGATGATCTCGCCAAAAGCCAGGGTCACGATGGCCAGATAGTCGCCGCTCAGGCGCAGGACCGGGATACCGATCAAGAAGCCCAGGATGGCGGCAGCGATGGCGCCGACCACGATGCTGATGATAAGGCGCACAGGATCGGAGGGAACGGCGCTCTCGAGGGCGACCGCGGTGACGATGCCCGTGTAGGCACCGACACTCATAAAGCCCGCATGGCCCAGCGACAGGTCGCCCGCGATGCCGACGACAAGGTTGAGGGAAATGGCCATGACGATGTAGGCCGTAATAGGAACCAACTGACCGGCGATCATGCGCGGAATCATGTGGTTCGACTGCATAAAGAACACGATGGCGAAGGCCACGATGCACATGGCGTACGTAACAAAGTCGTGACGCGTCTGTTTATCTTTAAGAAACTTCATAACGCTCACCTACACCTTCTCGGGGACGTACTTGCCCAAGAGGCCGGCAGGCTTGACGAGCAGGACGATGATCAAAACACCAAAGACGATGGAGTTGGCAAGGCTCGTGGAAATGTAAGCCTGCGCCATCGCCTCGATGATGCCGATGAGAATGCCACCGACAAAGGCGCCGGGGATGGAGCCGATGCCACCGAAGACGGCGGCGTCGAAGGCTTTGATGCCAGGCATGGCACCCGTCGTGGGCTGCAGCACCGGCGAGTAGGAGCACAGGAGCACACCGGCGATGGCGGCAAGGGCAGAGCCGATGGCGAACGTCATCGAGATGGTGCGGTTGACGTTGATGCCCATGAGCTGAGCGGCGGCCTTGTCCTCGGACACGGCGCGCATGGCTTTGCCCATCTTGGTCTTACCTGTAAAGAACATCAGGCCGGCCATGATAACCAGGCAGGCGACGATGGTGACGAGCGAGACGGCGCTTACGTTGAACTTGGCCAAGAACTCCGGCACCTGGAAGGTGACGAGCGAAGTGAAGTTCTTGGGCGTGGCGCCCCATAGAAGCTGCGCGGCGTTCTGCAGGAAGTAAGACACGCCGATAGCCGTGATCAGAACGGCCAGCGGGCCTGCTTGGCGCAGCGGCTTATAGGCCAGACCCTCGATGAGAACACCGAGAACGGTACAGACCACACAAGAGAGAACTACAGATGCCCAGCCCGGGAGGCCGAGATACGACGTGGCGCAGAACGAGACATAGGCACCGACCATGATGACATCGCCGTGAGCGAAGTTCAGCATCTTGGCGATACCGTAGACCATGGTGTAGCCCAACGCGATGATGGCGTAGACGCTGCCCATGGACAGGCCGTTGACCAGGTATTGGATAAAGACCGTCATGTTCCACATCCCCCTTTCGAATAGGTTTCCAGTTGATGTATGAAACAGGGACGTTACATCGTCCCTAGATACCAAGCAAGCAGGGAAGGCCAAAACCTCCCCTGCTTGGGATCAAAACCGCTCTATGTAAGGCGGCCTATTAGGCCTGTACGTACTTGCCGTCGGTGATGACGTACGCCGTGGGCTCCTTCTGGACCTGGCCCTTATCGTTCCAGGTGAGCTTGCCGGTCAGACCGTCAACGGTAATCTTGAGCATAGCCTTGGACAGCTTCTCGGCGACCTCGGTCGGATCGGCGTCGACACCAAGACCGGCCTCCTTGACGGCCTCGGCCACCGCGTGCACGCCGTCGTAGGCGTCGGCGGCAAACTGGTCGGGGGTATCGCCGTACTTATCCTTGTAAGCGTTAACGAAGTCGGCGTTCTTCTCGTCGTCGGCGGAGAACGGGGTCATGAGCAGCAGACCCTCGGCAAGAGAGGTATCGAAGCCCTCAACGCCCAGGATGCCGTCCATGCCGTCGCAGCCCATCATCTTGACGTCGTAGCCCATGTCCTTGGCGTTCTTGAGCAGGACGGACGCCGGCGTGTAGTAGATCGGCGCAAAGATCATGGTGGCGCCGGCCTGCTTGGCCTTGGTCAGCTGGTTGGTAAAGCTCGTGGCGGAGTCGTCCTTAAAGGTCTCCTCGTCAACAATCTCGAGCTTGGACTCAGCGGCCTGGGCCTTAAAGGAATCTGCGATGCCCGAAGAATAGGCGTCGCCGGAGTTATAGAACAGCACGAACTTCTCGTCCGCATACTTCTGCGCCAGGAACTTGGCAGCGTTGACACCCTGGTTGGGGTCGGTGAAGCAAACCTGGAAGACGCAATCCTTGCCGTCAGTGACGTCCTCGGAGGACGCGGACGGGGTGATCATGAACGTCTTGGGGTCGTTACCGCACTCGGCGGCAACGGCAACCGACGCACCCGTGGTGGTCGGGCCGACGAGGGCCTGCATGCCCCAGTCGAGCAGGGTGTTGAAGGCGTTGACGGCCTTCTCGCCGTCGGCCTGGTCATCCTCGGCCTTGCTGGCAAGCGGCAGCTCCTTGGTCGAGAAATCCTTGCAGCCAAGCTCGACACCCTGGGTAACGGACTTGCCGTAGGACGCGTTGGCGCCGGTCAGCGGGCCGATGGTACCGATCTTAAACGAAGCGTCGCTCGAAGCGGAACCGCTGTCGCCGCCGTTGGAGGAGCAACCAGCTAGAATAGACATCGCCCCCAGACCTGCTGCGCTCGCGATAACGCTCCTGCGATTCATAACAGGGTTCAATGACTTACCGGTGAGGCTCGACATGCGGCTCTCCTCTCAAATCTCGTCGGGTTTCGGTTACCCGACAGGCCATCCTTCGCCGTGTTCGGCGTTCGCAAAATAGTAGACGCTTTAGTTGAGAAAAGTGGCGATTATTTCAACTTTTCTTTGGATTTGTTCATTTATCCATAATTATGCGTATTTCTATTGTTTTATGCAGTTTAGCCACTTTATTATGTAAAAGTAATGTTTCCATTCTGTTACAGGCGTCCCTGCCCTGAATAAAACAGCCTCACCGGTCGTGCTTTATGCGCACTTAGGAAGCGATGTACTTGCCGTCCTGGATCACATAGGCTGTCCATGCCGTCGACACCCATTAGTGTCATGTCGTAGCTCATGTCCTTGGCGTTCTTGAGCAAAACGGACGCTGGGGTGTAATAGATCGGGGCAAAAATAAGCGTGGCTCCGACAAGGAAACTCCTGCGGTTAAGTACGTTGTTGATGCTAAACATGGTGTCCCCCTTTTTTCGCTGGCCGCAGCGCGGCCGTCTTGCGGTACGGAGCAAACCTTATGGCGCAAACGTTGACAGTTTGTTACGGAGTTCCGTTTGTAGCGAGCATGTTTCCAATGTTTCCGCAGCGTTTCGGGGGTGCCGTTTTGTGCGACTCCTGTTGCCTAGCGAGCACGCGCTCTCGGTTCACGCTAGAATGCACTCAACCTTTAAGCGGTTAATCCATCCATAAGATGCACGAAGGAGCTATCTATGAGCGAACCCCTGCGCACCGTGAACGTCGGCCTCATCGGTCTGGGAACCGTCGGCGGCGGCGTGGCCCGTCTGATCAAGAGCCACCACGATGAGTACCTGGCAGCCTACGGCATCGACCTTAAGCTGACCCGCGCCTGCGCGCTTGCCTGGGAGCAGGCCGAAGCCGCCGGTATTGAGCGCGAGGCCTTTACGAGCGACTGGCACGACGTCGTCACCGACCCCGCCGTCGATATCGTCGTCGAGCTCATCGGCGGCGAGCACCCCGCGACCGAAATCTTCACCACCGCCTTCGAGAACGGCAAGCATGTCGTCTCTGCCAACAAGGCCCTGCTGGGCCGTCATGTCGAGACGCTCGCCGAGAAGGCGCGCGCGTGCGGCGTGCAGATTAAGTGCGAGGCCAGCTGCGGCGGTGGCATCCCCATTGTCAGCACGCTCGAGCACGACCTGGTGGGCAACAAGATCCTGACCATCGCCGGCATTCTCAACGGTACCACCAACTATATCCTGTCGCGCATGGACGCCGAGGGCGCTGATTACGCCGATGTGCTTGCCGACGCGCAGGCCAAGGGCTATGCCGAGGCCGACCCGTCCGCCGACGTCGACGGCTTCGACGCCGCCAGCAAGACGGCAATCCTCGCTTCCATCGGCTTTGGCACCCGCGTGACCACCGACGATGTCTACCAACAGGGTATCCGTACCATCGGCGCCGAGGACATCGCCCAGGCACGCGAACTCGGCTACACCATCAAGCTGCTGGGCATCGCACGCAACACCGACGCCGGCGTCGACGTCCGCGTGCATCCCACGCTCATCCCGGCAGACCATATGCTCGCCAAGGTCAACGGCGCCATGAACGCCGTCTACGTGGTGGGTGACGCCGTGGGCGAAACCATGTTCTACGGTGCCGGCGCAGGCTCCTTCCCCACCGCGAGCGCCGTCGTGGGCGATATCCTGTCGCTCTCCGAGCAGATCAGCCGCGGCGTGGCTCCGCTGCCCGAGATTGAGCCCTATGGTCACAACCTCGCCTTTAAGCCCATGGACGAGCTCCAGACTAAGTACTATGTGCGCCTGAAGGTCGCCGACCGCGTGGGCGCCCTGTCCGAGACGGTCGACATCTTTGCCAAGCACAACATCTCGATCTCGCTCATCAACCAGGTCGAGGACGGCAAGTCGGGCGTCAACGATGCCTGCTCGGTCATCTTCCTGACGCATCGCGCGCTCGAGAAGGACGTCCAGGCTGCCGCGGCCGAGCTTGCCAGCGTCGGCTGTGTGGCCGAGGTCGCCAACGTCCTGCGCATCGAGGACGTTGAGGCTTGGACCGAAGGCGTCATGGCCAACTAGTCCACTACTTCGAACCTCAACGAGGCCCAACGCAAAAGGCGCGCTGCCTGCATCAACCGCAGGCAGCGCGCCTTGTTTTGTTTGTAAGGGAAACTGCGTCCCGGTATTTCAGCTCAGAACGGGGCGAAGCTTCCCTCAGGGCCTTCTTTCGGAAACTATGTCCCATTCTGGGCGCGCATTCTGGGACACGCTTTCCGCAACGGGCTTCTCGCGGAAAGCGCATCCCACTCTGGACGCCAATTCCGGGATGCATTTTCCGCGGCGGTGTCGGCTACTTGCCGTCGTCGTCCTCGGCTTCTTCTCTTGCATAGAGCTCCAGCATGCGGCGGCGGTATTCGCGCACGGCGAGCTTGGCGCGCTCCAGGCGGCGACGCTCGCGCGGGGTCAGCTCGGACGGGTCGACCTCATCACCATAGGTCTTATCGGCAAGAAGATGCGCCGCGTCCACGATGCGGGCATCGATGTGGCCGCTCGCCGCCTCGGCGGAAAGACGCTCGGCAATCGTATCGAGCGTAGGCAAGCCCTCGAATACGCGGCCATGGCCATGCGAAGTCAGCAGCTCGTGCTCACGTGCGAGCAGGCTCGCCAAATCGTGATGGGCGCGCAGGATGTCGAGCGCATCGGATGGATGCTCGGCAACTTCTGCCACGGCGGCGACCGGCGCGGCGTCGACCACGCGGTAGAAGAGCTGCGCGAGCAACGGCATCAAGAACACCGTGATGGCACCGGCAGCAACCATGACCGACGCAATATCTTGCGACAGCGCGCCCGCGTTGACGGCAACGCTTGTCACGGCAACGATGATCGGCAGGGCCGTGGTGCAGTACAGGGCCACGGTAATGCGACCATACGCCGACACATCGCGCGTCGCAGGACAAATGCTCATAGAAATAAGAATGGGCACGGCACGAATAATCAACAACGCCACGATAAAGCCCACGAGCAGACCCGGGCGCGACGCCACGGCCGTCAGATCGATCTTTGCGCCCGATACGGTAAAGAATACCGGAATCAAAAAGCCGTAGGCCAGGCCATCGAGCTTGGTCTCGAGCGTATGGTTGCCCTCGGGGATGATATAGCGCAAGACAAAGCCGGCGGCAAAAGAACCCAACACGATGTCGAGATCAAAGACGGCCGAGAACGCCACGAGTGTGACCAGGATGAGCACCGTCAGGCGCACGAAGGTCTGCGACGTGGTATCGGCGCGTTCCTCGACAAACGCAAAGAAGCGGCTGCCGACACGCTTGGAGCGGCTTGGGACCACAGCCAGCAACACGCAAACCACCGCAAACAAGCCAAGGATTACGAGCGTTTGGATGCCAGTGCGGGCAGACAGCAGCACCGACATGGCGAGCACAGGGCCGAGCTCACCCCAGGTGCCATACGCGAGAATCGAGTCGCCCACACGCGTGCCAGTGAGCGAGCGCTCACGCATGATGGGCACGAGCGTGCCGAGCGCCGTCGAAGTGAGGGCAAGCGTCACGGCGATACCGTCAAAATGACTGACTGAGAACCACGGGGTAAAGCGCACGGCAAGCCAGGCGATACCAAACGTGACGACCCACGTCGCCAAGCCGTAGCGCCCCTCGACGCCCGTGATGCTCTTGGGGTCGATCTCAAAGCCGGCAAGCAGGAACAAGAAGGCCAGGCCCAGCTCGGACACAAGCGAGACCTCGGCATCTACATGGATGACGCCGAGCATATGGGGTCCCAGCACCGCGCCGAGCACGAGCAAAAAGACCGTCTCGGGAACAGGTTTTCCGGGAATCGCCGAGGCGATGAAGGGACTCGCAAAGGCCACGAGTGCGATGATGGCGAGCGAAACGAATGCCATGTGATGCCTTTCTCTTGTTTGCGCTTCACTGTAGCACCCTCGCCGTCCTCAACGCGCCGCGAGCTGTCGTATCATAGTGAGGTTTACAAACATGTGGCTCAAGGCGACCGCGAGGCTTGCCCCGTAAACCGACCGCTGCCGCATACCGTACCGTACGCCCAACCGATCAGGAAGGCAGGAACCAATGGTCTCTCGTATCTACGTGGAGAAGAAACCCGGGTTCGACGTCGAGGCTCAGCAGCTCAAGGGCGAGCTGACCGAAATTCTCGGCATCAGGGGCATCGAGGCCCTGAGGATCATCAACCGCTACGACGTCGAGGGCATCGACGAGGAGCTTTTCCGCTCCTGCGTGCCGACCGTCTTTAGCGAGCCCCAGGTCGATGTGACCTACGACGAGCTCCCCGCAAGCGATGGCGCCGTCTTTGCCGTCGAATTCCTGCCTGGCCAGTTTGACCAGCGCGCCGACTCCGCCAGCGAGTGCGTGCAGCTCATCAGCCAGGGCGAGCGCCCCGCCGTGCGCTCCGCCAAGGTCTATATGATCTCGGGCGCTCTGGACGAGGCCGCCATCGATGCCATCAAGCACTACGTGGTGAACCCCGTCGAGGCGCGCATCGCCTCGCTCGACCTGCCCGAGACGCTGTACATGGAGACCCCCGAGCCCCAGCCCGTCGAGGTGCTCGACGGCTTCCGCGAGCTCGACGAGGCCGGCCTTGCCGCCTTTATCGCCGATCGCGGCCTTGCCATGGACGAGGCGGACATCGCCTTCTGCCAGCAGTACTTCCGCGATGAGGACCGCGACCCCACCATCACCGAGATCCGCGTGATCGACACCTACTGGTCCGATCACTGCCGCCACACCACCTTCGGCACCGTCCTGGACGACGTGACGATCGACGACGCTGTGGTGCAGCAAGCCTTCGACCGCTACATGGAGATGCGCCACGAACTCGGCCGCGACGCCAAGCCCGTCTGCCTCATGGACATGGGCACCATCGGCGCCAAGTATCTTAAGAAGACCGGCATCATGACCGATGTCGATGAGTCCGAGGAGATCAACGCCTGCACCGTCAAGGTGAAGGTCGATGTCGACGGCGAGGACCAGGACTGGCTGTTCCTGTTTAAGAACGAGACCCACAACCACCCGACCGAGATCGAGCCCTTCGGCGGTGCCGCCACCTGCGTGGGCGGCGCTATCCGCGACCCGCTCTCGGGCCGCAGCTATGTATACCAGGCCATGCGCGTCACCGGCGCCGGCGACCCCACCGTCCCGGTTTCCGAGACGCTCGAGGGCAAGCTGCCGCAGCGCAAGCTCGTGACCACCGCTGCCGCCGGCTACTCCAGCTACGGCAACCAGATCGGCCTTGCCACCGGTCAGGTTAATGAACTCTATCACCCCGGTTACGTGGCCAAGCGCATGGAAGTTGGCGCCGTCGTGGGCGCCACCCCGGCAAACCACGTTCGTCGCGAGTGCCCCGCCCCCACCGACAAGATCATCCTGCTGGGCGGCCGCACCGGCCGTGACGGCATCGGTGGCGCTACCGGCTCCTCAAAGACCCAGAACACCGAGTCCATCGAGACCTCGGGTGCCGAGGTCCAGAAGGGCAACGCCCCGGTCGAGCGCAAGCTGCAGCGTCTGTTCCGCCGCGGCGACGCCTGCCGTCTGATCAAGCGCTGCAACGACTTTGGCGCCGGCGGCGTCTCGGTCGCCGTGGGTGAGCTTGCCGACGGCCTGTATGTCGACCTTGACACCGTGACCAAGAAGTACGACGGCCTGGATGGCACCGAGCTCGCCATTTCCGAGTCCCAGGAGCGCATGGCTTGCGCCGTCGCCGACGGTGACGTCGAGGAGTTCATGGGCTACGCCGCCGAGGAGAACCTGGAGGCAACCGTTATCGCCGAGGTTACCGCCGAGCCGCGCATGCGCATGGCCTGGAACGGCGTCGCCATCGTCGACCTGTCCCGCGAGTTCCTCAACTCCAACGGCGCACCCAAGCACCAGGTCGCCCACGTGTGCGCCCGTAGCGTGTGGCAGCCCAGCTGGGCCGGCACCACGCTCGCCGAGCGCATGACCTCGCTTGTCACCGACCTCAACGTCGCTTCCAACAAGGGTCTTTCCGAGCGCTTCGACTCCACCATCGGCGCCGCGACCGTGCTCATGCCCTTTGGCGGCAAGACGCAGCTCACCCCCAGCTCGGCCATGGTCGCCAAGTTCCCCGTGGACGGCGAGACCACCACGGCGAGTGCCATGGCATGGGGCTTCAACCCCTATCTGATGGAGGCCGACCAGTTTGCGGGCGCCTACCTGTCCGTGGTCGAGTCCATTGCCAAGCTCGTTGCCGCCGGCTTTGAGCACAAGCGCGCCTATCTCTCCTTCCAGGAGTACTTCGAGCGTCTGCGCACCGAGGCCGAGCGCTGGGGCAAGCCCACGGCAGCCGTCTTGGGCGCCCTCATGGCCCAAGTCGACCTGGGTGCCGGCGCCATCGGTGGCAAGGATTCCATGAGCGGCTCGTTTGAGGACGAGACCGGCGAGCTCAACGTTCCGCCGACCCTGATCAGCTTCGCTGTCGCCGTGGGCAAGGCCGCCCGCGCCGTCTCGCCCGAGTTCAAGGGCCTCACGCACCGCGTCGTCCGCATCGCCCCCGCCACCTATGGCGAGGACTACCGCCCCGACGCTCAGCAGCTGCTCGCGGCGTTTGACGCCGTCGAGGCGCTCACTGCTACCGGCAACGCCCTGGCCATCTCCACGCCCGGCTACGGCTGCGGCGCCGAGAGCCTCTTTAAGATGTGCGTCGGTAACCAGATCGGTATCGAGCTTGCCGAGGATGTAGACGTAGAGAGCCTCTTCACCCCGCTCTACGGCAGCTTTATCGTCGAGCTCGCCGAGGACGCCGAGCTGCCCGAGGTCGCCGACGGCGTTGTCGTCGAGCCCCTGGGTACCACCGTCGAGGGCTATGTCATCGACACCGGCTCCGAGGTCATCGAGCTCGCCAAGCTCCAGGAGGCCTGGGAGAGCGGCATCGAGGGCGTCTTCGCCTACCGCAGCGCCGGCGAGACCCCCGAGGTCGAGACCATCGACTTCCGCGCCAAGGATATCCACGTGTACGGCGGCGCCAAGATCGCCCGCCCGCGCGTGATCATCCCCGTGTTCCCCGGTAACAACTGCGAGTACGACAGCGCCCGCGCCTTCCGTGCCGCCGGTGCCGAGGCCGACACCTTCGTGATCAACAACCTCACGCCCGAGGCCGTCGCCGAGAGCACCCACGAGCTCGCCCGCCGTATTCGCCAGAGCCAGATTGTCATGATCCCCGGCGGCTTCTCGGGCGGCGACGAGCCCGATGGCTCCGCCAAGTTCATCACGGCGTTCTTCCGCGCTCCCGAGGTCACCGAGGCAGTCCGCGACCTGCTCAAGGCCCGCGATGGCCTGATGCTGGGCATCTGCAACGGCTTCCAGGCCCTGATCAAGCTCGGCCTGGTGCCCTACGGCGACATCGTCGATGCCACGCCCGATGCGCCCACGTTGACGTTCAACACCATCGGTCGCCATCAGAGCCGCCTGGTGCGCACCCGCATCTCGTCCAACCTGTCCCCGTGGCTGTCGCAGTGCAGCCTGGACGACCCCTACACCGTCGCCATCAGCCACGGCGAGGGCCGCTTTGTCGCCAATGACGAAGTGCTCGCCCAGCTGATCGCCAACGGCCAGGTCGCCACGCAGTACGTGGGCGAGGACGGCAAGCCCAGCATGGATCTCTCCGTCAACCCCAACGGCTCCGCACTCGCCATCGAGGGCATCACGAGCCCCGACGGCCGCGTCCTGGGCAAGATGGGTCATGCCGAGCGCCGCGGCGACAACCTGTACCGCAACGTGCCCGAGCATGTCCCCGGCGATAAGTTCATGCCGATCTTTGAGAGCGGCGTGGCCTACTTCGCCTAAACCTTTCCCATCGGGTACAATCCCTTCGGGTAACAACACCCGCCACCGACACATCCGGTGGCGGGTTCTTTTTTTGCTTCGCGCATGTAGGAAGGACATCATGGAAAGCCGCAAGCCGTATCTCGCCACCCTGCCCGGACTCATCCTGGGCTGTCTTGTTTGCTGTGCACTCTGGGGATCGGCCTTTCCCTGCATCAAGATCGGCTACGCACTCTTTGGTATCCCGGCGCACGATAGCGCTTCGCAGCTGCTCTTTGCAGGTTTACGCTTTACGCTTGCCGGCGTCCTGGTTATCGTTGGGATGAGCGCGGCCCAACGCCGCCCCCTCGTACCGCAAGCGCGCGACATCAAGCCCATCTTTGTCTTGTCGCTCTTCCAGACTATCGGGCAGTACTTCTTTTTCTACCTGGGACTCTCGCGCGCCAGTGCCATGTCGAGCTCCATCATCGAGGCCAGCGCCAACTTCCTCGCAATCCTCTTTGCCGCCCTGGCATTTCGCACCGAGAAGCTCAATACGGCCAAGGTGCTTGGCTGCGTGTTGGGCTTTGCCGGCGTCGCGCTTGTCAACCTTTCGGGCGCAGATGGCACCTTTGGCTTCACGCTCGATGGCGAGGGCTTTATCCTAGCCTCCACTGTCGCGGGCGCTCTTTCGACCTGCCTGATCGGCATCTTCTCGCGCAAGCACGACGGTGTTTTGCTTGCCGGCTGGCAGTTTTTAGTCGGCGGCCTGGTCCTCACCGCCATCGGCTTTTTGATGGGCGGCACATTGTCCCCCACCGAAGTCGCCCCCGCCATCGCGCTCATCATCTACATGGCGCTTATCTCCGCCGTCGCGTACTCGCTGTGGTCCCGCCTGCTCGCCGTCAACCCCGTCAGCCGCGTGTCGGTCTTTGGCTTTATGAACCCGGTCTTTGGCGTGCTGTTGAGCGCACTGCTGCTCGGCGAGGGCGCTGGCACGAGCCCCGTTACCGTCATCGTTGCCCTGTTGTTGGTCTGCGGCGGCATCATCATCGTCAACAAACCCAAAAAAGCCTAGCGAGCTCACCTTTTTAGGGAGGGCGTTTGCACACTTTAGCTTAATGGAATACATCGATGAGCTGAGGGCCGCCACGCACGCAAGCGTGCGACCCTTTTCCTGTCTCTTATACACATCTGACGCTGCCGACGATACTCCTTGTGT
>CABRIB010000051.1 GCA_902470915.1 uncultured Collinsella sp.
AGATAGGAGTCCGTCTCGTGGGCTCGGAGATGTGTATAAGAGACAGGCAGCACCCAGCGGGCAGTTGTCGGCGGCATCAAAGGCGGCCTTCAAGCGTGTAAAGTCGCGCGCGAACATCCAGGAATACGCCAGCAGATGATGCGAGAGCAGCACGGGCTGAGCGTGCTGCATATGCGTGTAACCCGGCAGAATCACCTTGTCGTACTTCTTAGCCGCATCCACCAGCACATGGCGCAGCTCAAGATTGGCCTCCATGAGCTCCTTGGCCAGCGCCTTGACGCCCAGGCGCGTGTCGGTCGCCACCTGGTCGTTGCGCGAACGTCCGGTATGCAAGCGCTTACCGGCCTCGCCGATGCGACGCGTCAGCTCGCTCTCGATGGACATATGAATGTCCTCATCGTTGATATCGAAGGTAAAGTTGCCGGCATCGATATCCTGTTCGATTCCGTTCAGGCCCTTGGCAATCGCCTGCTCGTCCTCGGCACTGATGATGCCCTGGGCCGCCAGCATTTTGGCATGCGCCTTAGAGCCTGCGATATCCTGCTTATAGAGATGTTTGTCGGCCGGCAGCGACGCGCCAAACTCCTGCGTGACCTCGGCCACGCCTGCCTCAAAACGACCGCCCCAAAGAGCCATGGAACCGTCCCCTTTCTCCAAATACCAAAACAAGCGCCCAAAGCAATGCGCCATATCGCTAAAGCGATTTTTCAACCGCTAGTTTTACACATTCCCCACCGTGTGCGGAGCCATGTAGCTAATTTGCAAAGAAGTGACGCGCCATGCACTTGGCGCCCAACGTCTCCCTCCGGATGTTGCCCTGCGAACCATCGATCCAGGCCTTCAGGCTCATAGGGACGTCCTCGACCCTTGCAGCGTCGAACTCGGGCGCGAGGGCAAGTAAAGCATGCGCGATAGCATTGAACATAATGGATACTCCTCATATATATAGGCGCAGAGCCGCCAAATTGATAGAAGGAGCCCCGCCGGACAACCCCGGCGGGGCTCGGACTCAGCCGCAGACGCGGCATCATATATGCGGGCGGAACGTAGGGGCCACCGATGTTAAGAAGTGTCAGCAAGCATAACGAAAGGTAGGGACCCCGTGCGCCCGTTATGTATCACGCGGATGGGCCGCGCGGATACCAAGGGAAGGAGGCGCTAGGCCTGGGCGGCAGCAGAGCTGGGGCCCTGGACCTTTGCCCACGTCTTGAGTGACAGCGTATCGATCTCGATAAAGCCGGCGCTGGCCTTCTCGTCAAACGTAGTGTCGCGGTCGTAGGTAGCCAGACCGTAGTCATACAGGCTAAACGGGCTCTTGCGGCCGACGACATGGCAGTTGCCCTTAAAGAACTTCAGACGGACGGTGCCGGTCACGAACTTCTGGGTGTCGGCCATAAAGGCGTCGAGCGCGTTTTTGAGCGGGCTGTACCACTGGCCGTTGTACACGGCGGTGGCCCAATCCTGCTCGAGCTTGATCTTGGTCTTGAGCAGGTCGCCCTCGACGCAGATGTCCTCGAGCGCCTTGTGGGCGGTGATGAGCGTCAGGGCGCCGGGAACCTCGTAGCACTCGCGGCTCTTAAGGCCCACCAGGCGATCCTCGACCAGATCGAGACGGCCAAAGCCATTGTCGCCGGAGATCTTGTTGAGGGAGATGACAATCTCGGAGAGCTTCATCTTCTTGCCGTCGACGGCGACGGGCTTGCCGGCCTCAAACTCAATCTCGGTGTAGGTCGGGGTGTCCGGCGTGTCCTCGGGGTTCTTAGTCATAACCCAAGCGTCATCGAGCGGCTCGTTCCAGGGATCCTCCAGGTGGCCGCACTCAATGGCACGACCCCACAGGTTGTCGTCGATGGAGTAGGGGTTGTCGTTGGCACCCTCGGGAACCGGCACGTTGTGGGCGTGGGCATAGGCGACCTCGTCGGGACGGCACTTCAGATCCCACTCGCGCACCGGGGCGATAACCTTGAGCTCAGGGTCGAGGGCCTTGACGGCAGCCTCAAAACGAACCTGGTCGTTACCCTTGCCGGTGCAGCCGTGGGCGACGTAGGTCGCGCCAAACTCGTGGGCGACCTCAACAAGCTTCTTGGCAAGCAGCGGGCGAGACAGGGCGGAGAGCAGCGGATACTTGTTCTCGTACATGGAGTTTGCTGCGATGGCTTTGGTCAGGAACTCATCGGAGAACTCGTCGCGCAGGTCGAGCACCTGGCAATCGAGAACGCCCAGGTCGAGCGCCTTCTGCTTCTTGGCATCCAGTCCGGTCTCTTCCTGGCCCACGTTGCCGCAGATGCAAACGACATCGAGATTCTTCTCGTCCTGGAGCCATTTGACACATACGGATGTATCAAGACCACCGGAATATGCGAGAACGACTTTTTCCTTGCTCATGGCTGTTTCCTTTCGCCCTTGGTAGCTAGTTAGAACATCGGTCAGTTGCAAGTCATTTCAAGGTCATATACCGTGCAATATCAGGTTAAATAGCAAAAATCAGCACATACATGCCCTAGAAACATGCAGCAATGTCGTGCTAAAACCCAACGACCTCAAAATGACTCTGTTGAGGCAATTCGCCCCATGCGGACAGAGACGATTGTTATCGTCGTCGGGAAATTGCGCGCTGGCGTCGGATGGCATTGTCTGCAGTGGTGATGATCTTTACGAACTGCATCTGCCTCTCCTTTCACGTATCGCCGGGCGCAATTCAAATATCGTAAACGGTACCTTTTACTCGGTAAGCGGTTGTTTTTCCGTCTCCGTTTTCGATGGTCGCTATATTACGCTAAAGTGCCCGCAGCACAAGCGACAAATTCAAATTTCTGAAAAGTTTTTTCATTACTTTGTGAAGCGTGGTGCAAACACGCTCCGTTCCTGCGAAAATACGCTCGACTACGAGTTGATGGTTATAACGTCTGAAACAATCTCGAAACGAAAGGCTCGCTTTTATGCAAACTTACGAATCGGACGCCAACATCGGCAACATTAAGATTCTCGCCGTCGATATGGACAAGACGCTGCTGACCGACGAGCGTGTGCTGCCCCAGGGTCTTGATGAGCGCCTGGACAAGCTCGCCGACGCCGGCATCGTATTCTGCCCCGCCAGCGGACGTCCCGCCCCCAAGCTCGAGGAGATGTTCGAGGGCATCAAGAACCGCCTCGCCTTTTGTCCCGACAACGGAGCGTGCGTGATCTATCGCGGCAGCTATATCTATAAAAGCAATATTGACGTGGAGCTGTATCAGCAGGTCTTGAACCGTGCCTCGGAGGATCCTCGCGCTGTCCCCGTCCTGTGCTGCTTCGACGAGTTCTACGTGCTTGCCCGCGACCATCAATACCACGACGAGATCAGCGTCTACTACAACACAATCAACTACGTCGACAGCTTTGAGGGCATTGATTTCGAGTCCAACAAGATTTCGGTCTTCTTCCCCGGCTACGACGCCGAGCCCGCTTTCCGCGAGACCTATAGCCCCGAGTTCTCGGACAAGCTCTACGTCACCAACGCTGGGCGCGAGTGGATCGACTTTATGAACCTGGGCGTCGACAAGGGCGCCGGCGTCGCTCACCTGTGCGAGCACCTGGGCATCGATATTGCCGACGCCGCCGCCGTGGGCGACACCTACAACGACATCCCCATGCTCGAGCGCGTCGGTCACAGCTTTATCGTGGACAACGCCGAGGAGCACATGAACGCGCATGCCAAGTGGCGCATTCCGAGCAACAACGACGGGGGCGTACTGACGCTCATCGACGCTATCTTGGCGGCCCGGTAGCCGTCCCATCGGGCCTGGCCGGGCGGCACAGGATAACTTTTCGCTCGGTCAGGTCCTGCGCAAGACGAAAGCCACATTAAGTGGCTTTCTTTGCGTGCGGAATCTACGAAAAGTTAACCTGTGCCGCCCGGCCAGGCCCTAGGTTTACTTGTTTGCCGCCTAGATGGCGTCTTGAGTGTCTAGATACTTAGGCTGAATTTAATTGAACGAAGGGGGCTCCTTGTTGGCAAGGAGCCCCCTTCTGGTTTGGTTACTTTAGGGTTGTGGGCACTTCCCTATTTGGCGTCGGCCCAGGTTATGCCGGTGCTGGCTTCGGCGATTAGGGGAACGCGGAGGTCCACTACGTGCTCCATGACGTCGCGGACCATGGTGGTTAGGCGCTCGACTTCGTCGATGGGGCACTCAAAGTCCAGTTCGTCGTGTACCTGCAGGATCATGTGGGCGGCAAAGCCTTCCTCTTCCAGGCGGCGGCTTACGCGGGCCATGGCGATCTTGATAATGTCGGCGGCGGTTCCCTGCATGGGGTGGTTCATGGCCGTGCGCTCGCCAAAGCCGCGGAGTTGCGGGTTTTTGGCCTTGAGCTCGGGAATATGACGGCGGCGGCCGAACATGGTCTCGGCGTAGCCCGTCTGCTTGGCGCGTGCCACCACGTTGTCGAGGAACGTACGCACGCCCGGGTAGGCCTCGTAGTAGCGGTCGATCATGTCGCGCGCCTCGGCCATCGAGATATGCAGCGACTGCGACAGGCCGTAGGCCTGCTGGCCATACACGATGCCAAAGTTCACGGCCTTGGCGCGACTGCGCAGGTCGGGCGTTACCTCGGACACCGGCACACCAAACACGCGCGCCGCCGTCTCGGCATGGAAGTCCTCGCCCTCGTTAAAGGCGCACACCAAGTGCTCGTCACCCGAGAGATGTGCCAGCAGACGCAGCTCGATCTGCGAGTAGTCCACCGCCAAAAAGACGCTTCCCTCGCCTGCCGAAAACGCCGTCTTGACGGTACGCCCCAGCTCCGAGCGCGTCGGAATGTTTTGCAGATTAGGGTCGCTCGAAGACAGACGCCCCGTCGCGGTGATGGTCTGGTTGTACGTGGTGTGCACACGACCGTCACCGCGGCGCAGCGGGCCCAACGTGTCCAGATAGGTTGACTTGATCTTGGACTTCTCGCGCCAGTCTAAGATCAAACGAACAATCTCGTGGTCACGGGCAAGATCACCCAGTACCTTGGCATTGGTCGAATAGTAACCGCGCTTGGTCTTTTTGAGACCCTTGGTCGGAAGGCCCATCACATCAAAGAGCACATGCGAAAGTTGCATGGGGCTGCCGATGTTAAAGGTCTCGTCACCGGCAAGGTCGCGAATGCTTCGTTCGACCTCGGTGATCTGGGTCGCCAGACCCTCGGACAGACTGTGCAGGCGGTCGGGGTCCACGAGCATGCCCGCGCGCTCCATCTTGGCAAGTACCGGAACGAGCGGCATCTCGATGCCATCGAACACGTTGGAGGCGTTCTCACGGGCCATGCACTCGCGCAACGGCGCCACGAGCGCCAGCGTCAGAGCCGCAGTACGGGCGGCAGGCGCCGGAGCGTCCTCACCAGCACCCTCTGCACCGCGCGCCGCAGGCAACGCCATCTGCAGATAGGTATCGGCCAGATATGCCTCATCGAACTCGGAGCGATCGGAATCCAGCAGATAGGCAGCGACCACGGTATCGAAGATACGCGTGGAATCGGCAGCGAGCGGATCCATGAGCTCGGGCTCAGAAGAATCGATGGGCGAAAGCTCGTGCAGCAGCGCTTTCGTATCCGGGCTCGCCACGCGGCCCTCCATAAACAGGCTCGCAAGCACGCCGGCGATCACACCGTGAGCGAAGTTGAAGCCCTCAACCTCAGCCGCCGCACAGCTGTCGCCCTCCTCGAGCGCGAACAGGCCCTTGGACGTCGCCAACCACAGCGTGCGCGTCAGCCCAAAGAGCGCGCCCTCTTCCTTGTCGTCGTCCACCACGGCGGCGACCCACTCGCCGGCATCAATCGCGCGGGAGACCTCAGCCGCAACGGCACCAAGCGCGTCGGCATCGCCGGCGGCTGCGCGAACCATAGCAGGTATCTCAAACACACTGGAGGCAGCAGCCCCGCCCTCGCCGCCGATCAGCGCCAAGAAACGGTTCTGCATGGCGGTGATACCAAGCGTACCCAGCGCCGCGGAAACCTCATCGGCAGAAAACGCCGGGAAGGACGTCGCCTCAAAGTCGAGCTCGACGGGCGCATCGGTGCGAATTGTCGCAACCTTGCGGCTCAGTAGTGCGTCATCGATGTGTGCACGCAGGTTCTCGCCCATCTTGCCCTTGACCTCATCGGCATGCGCGATGACTTCGTCCAGGCTACCGTACTTCGCAATGAGCGCACTCGCCTTTTTGGGACCGATGCCCGGTACACCGGGGATGTTGTCGGACGTATCGCCCTTTAGACCGTAAAAATCGGGCACGAGCGCCGGCGTAATGCCGTGATACAGGTCGTCCACGCTCTCGGGCGTCATAATCGCCACGTCGGACAGGCCCTTGCGGGTCGAGACCACGTTGACGTGCTCGGTCACGAGTTGATACATGTCGCGGTCGCCGGTCACCAGTAGCATGTCGCAGCCGGCCTCTTCACCCAGGCGCGCCATGGTTCCCAGGATGTCATCGCCTTCCCAGCCCTCGGACTGCAGAATCGGCACGTTGAGCGCGGCGAGCAGCTCCTTAATCATAGGGAACTGCGCATGCAGATCGGGGTCCATGGGCGGGCGTTGCGCCTTATACTGCGGCAGCATCTCCATGCGCACGCGCGGTTTACCCTTGTCAAACGCCACGACGACGCCGTCGGGGTTAAAGGCATCGATCATCTTGAGAAACATGTTCAGAAAGCCAAAGATCGCGTTGGTGGGGCGACCGTCCGGCGCGTTCATGGTCGGCGGCACGGCGTGGAAGGCGCGATGCATGAGCGAGTTGCCGTCGATAACGGCAAAGGTGCGGCGCTTGTCAGACATATTGAATACCTCGCTTTGGGCTGGGCACGGTTTGCTCACTCCAGTTTACACGCTCCCCGCCCCGCGGCCACCTCACATCAAGCTCCCCCGCCACCGTGAGCCCGCGCGTGATACGATGGCTCACGGTACATCAACCAGCACGATCGATCCGAAAGGAGCCTGCGTCATGGAGCGTCCCTGCGCATGGAAAAAGTACACGCCACAGCAAGTCGAGGAGCTCGAGGAGCTTTGCCGCGGCTATAAGCAGTTTTTGAGCGAGAACAAGACCGAGCGCCTGTGCGTCAAGACCGGCATCAAGATGGCCGAGGAGGCGGGATACGTCGACCTGGAGACCGTGATCGCCGAAGGCCGCGAGCTCAAGGCAGGCGACAAGGTGTACGCCGCCAATCACGGCAAGGACCTCATGCTCGTCAACCTGGGCAACGCCCCGCTCGAGCAGGGCTTTAACATCCTGGGCGCCCACGTGGACTCGCCGCGCCTAGACCTTAAGCAGAACCCCGCCTTCGAGGCCGGCGACATGGCCTACCTCGACACGCACTACTACGGTGGCGTCAAGAGCTACCACTGGGTGGCCTCCCCGCTCGCACTCGTGGGCGTCATCTGCAAAAAGGACGGTACCACCGTCGACATCAATATCGGCGACAAGGCGGACGACCCGGTCTTTACCATCTCCGACCTGCTGATCCACCTCTCGAGCGAGCAGATGTCCAAGCCTGCCAAGGACGCCGTCGATGCCGAGATTCTCGACGTGATCGTGGGCGGCCGCCCCGTCAAGTTCGATGAGGACGACAAGGACGCCCCCAAGGAGCCCGTCAAGCAGATGTTCCTGGATATCCTCAAGGAGCAGTACGACGTCGAGGAGGAGGACTTCCTCTCCGCCGAGATCGAGGTCGTGCCCGCCGGCCCCGCCCGCGACATGGGCCTCGACCGCTCCATGATTCTGGGCTATGGCCATGACGACCGCGTCTGTGCCTACCCCTCCATGCTCGCCCAGATCAACGTCACCAACGTGGAGCGCACGAGCATCACGCTCATCGTCGACAAGGAGGAGATCGGTTCCGTGGGTGCCACCGGCATGACGAGTCGCTTCTTCGAGAACACCGTCGCCGAGATCATGATGCTCGCCGGCGAGGACAGCCCGCTGGCTCTGCGCCGCGCGCTCGCCCGCAGCCGTATGCTCTCCTCCGACGTGTCCGCCGGCTTCGACCCGGGCTATGCCGGCAAGTTCGAGACCAAGAACGCCGCCTTCATGGGTCGCGGCCTGTGCTTTAACAAGTACACGGGCAGCCGCGGCAAGGGCGGCTCTAACGACGCCGACGCCGAGTATGTGGCCCTCGTCCGCGACATCATGGACGAGGCCGGCGTGGACTTCCAGACCTGCGAGCTCGGCCGCGTCAACGCTGGTGGCGGCGGCACCATCGCCTACATCATGGCCAAGTACGGCATGAACGTCATCGACTCCGGCGTTGCCGTCCTGTCCATGCACGCCCTGTGGGAGGTCGCCAACAAGGCCGACATCTACGAGGCATATCGCGGTTACAAGGCCTTCATCGAGCGAGCCTAACCAACCCTTCATCAGTTGCGGTGAAATACGGACTAAACTGGCCCATAAACGGCCAAAACAGACCGTATTCCACCGCAACTTTTTTGGCAGAGGAGAGTCCATGCTGCAGGTCATCATTTCGCCCGCCAAGCAGATGCGCGCGGCCCAAGATGCTTTTGAAGTCCTGGGCATCCCACCCTTTGTGCGCGAGACGGCTCGCCTCCACCGCGCACTGCTAGATATCGAGCGGAATGAAGGCAGCGGCGGCCTGCAGGCGCTGTGGAACGTGAGTGACAAACTGCTGGGACCTTGCCTCAACACACTGCATGAGTTCTGGCCCATCCTGAAAAGCGGCGATCTCGACAATCCCGCACTCGCCCGTCACCTCTCCCCTGCCGTCATGTCCTATCACGGCATTCAATACCAGAGCATGGCGCCCGAGGTGATGGATGCCGCACAGCTCGACTGGCTGCAGGACCATCTGTGGATCCTCTCGGGCCTTTACGGATGCGTGCGCCCCTTTCATGCCGTTGAACCGTATCGGCTGGAGATGGGCGCAAAGCTTGCCGTCGACGATGCCCGAGGCCTCTACGCGTTTTGGGGCGACAAGCTCGCACGGACCATCGCTCCGGCGAGCTCCAACGCTACGATCGTCAATCTCGCCAGCGCGGAATACGCCAAAGCCGTTCTGCCCCACCTCACCACCGATGTCACGGTCGTCACATGCCTCTTTGGTGAAGGCATCCGCAACGGCAAGCCCATCCAGCGCTCGACCGCCAGCAAAAAGGCACGCGGTTCGATGGTCCGCTGGATGGCGGAAAACAAGGTCGAGGACGCCGCCGGTCTTACCGAGTTCAACCTTGGCTACCGCTATGTCCCTGAGTTCTCGTCCCCAGACAGCATGGTCTTCATCAACGAACAGATGCCCTAGAGCCGACACCCGACACTGACCCGCTCAGCCTTCTCTATATAAATTGCGGTGGAATAGTTCCTATTTGAGCCTTTTATCGCACAAGCAGGAACTATTCCACCGCAGCTTTTATGATTTGGCCGGCTAGGCGCGACACCTATTCTGCTAGACCGTCGGCCTTTGCAATCACGTTTGTCGAGCCGTCCTGATAGGTAATCTTGACATGCTCCACCTCGGACACCGCAACACCCGTCGGGGGCTCCAGACGCCATTCCGTCAGGGCGATATCCATGGTCGCGGGCACATCTCCTTGATCTTTGAGCTTCACCGTGAGCGTTTTGAGCGCCGCGTCAAACGTCACGCGTTCGATTTCTTCACCTGGAATGGACCCACCACTCAGCTGCAACTGCACAAACTCATCGCGCGGGTACCAATAATCGCCCGGAACGGCGAGCGTATTGGCATTACCGCCAGTACTCCTCACCGTCATAATCGGTAGGCTATCATCAGCCTCGAACTCCCAGGCAGCGCCGCCGCGACCGCCAAACGTCCAAATACAAAAGGCAATCACCAACACGGCAAGCACCGCAAAACCAATCGCGACAAGGCCATGGTGCGCACGGCTTTCCTCGGCCGATACATCCCATTGCGTCTCTCGATATAGATGCTTGTCTTCCATGTTCGCCTCCCCACAGGCACGCTTGTTGGCCCAATCGTACCCATTCAGGCTATACTTGAGCCCACCACATAAACGGGGAGCTTGCAGGACAAGACGGCAGGCTGAGACTGGGCGCGCCCGCCCTGACCCGCAAACCTGATATGGGTAATGCCAACGAAGGGAGCCGTGCCAATGAGCACACAGACCGAGCCCAAGCTCGTCACGCAAATCGACTTCGCCCGCGCCGGGCAGATCACACCGCAGATGAAGGAGGTCGCCGAGCGCGAGCATCGCGACCCCGAGTACATCCGCGAGCGCGTGGCCGACGGCCGCATCGCCATTCCCGCCAACATCGTGCACATCGAAAAGGGCATGCACGCCTTTGGCGTCGGTGAGGGCTTGTCCACCAAGGTCAACGTGAACCTGGGCATCTCGGGCGACAAGGCCGATGCCGCCGAGGAATGGAAGAAGGTCAAGATCGCCGAGGACTTTGGCGCCGACGCCATCATGGACCTCTCCAACTCGGGCAAGACACGTCAGTTCCGCCAGCAGCTCATCGACGAGACGCCGCTCATGGTAGGCACCGTCCCCATGTACGACGCCATCGGCTACATGGAAAAGCCGCTGGTCAAGCTCACCAAGGACGACCTGTTCGAAGTCGTGCGCGCGCATGCCGAGGACGGCGTGGACTTTATGACCATCCACTGCGGCATAAACAAGTCGGTCACCAAGACCTTTAAGGAGACCGGCCGCCTGATGAACATCGTGAGCCGTGGCGGCTCACTGCTGTTTGGCTGGATGGAGGTCACCGGTAACGAGAACCCATTCTATGAGTTCTACGACGAGTTGCTCGAGATTTGCCACGAGTACGACGTGACGATTTCGCTCGGCGACTCCTGCCGCCCGGGCTGCCTCTACGACTCCAACGACGCCACCGAGACCGCTGAGATGATCGAGCTGGGCAAGCTGTGCAAGCGCGCTTGGGCCGCCGGCGTCCAGGTCATGGTCGAGGGCCCGGGTCACATGGCGCTCGACGAGATCGCCGCCAACATGAAACTGCAGAAGCGCCTGTGCCACAATGCTCCGTTCTATGTGCTCGGGCCGCTGGTGACCGATATCGGCGTGGGTTACGACCACATCACCGCCGCCATCGGCGGCGCCATCTCCGCCAGCTCCGGTGCCGACTTCCTGTGCTACGTGACACCAGCCGAGCACCTGTGCCTGCCTAACGCTCAGGATGTGCTCGACGGCCTCATGGCCACCAAGATCGCCGCACACGCCGCCGATATCGCCAAGAAGGTGCCCCACGTCCGCGACATGGACGACAAGATGGGCCAGGCACGTCGCAAGCTCGACTGGGACGCCATGTGGAAGTGCGCGCTCGACCCGGTTACGGGCAAGAAGCGCTACGAGGAGTCCCCCGCCGCCACCGAGGGCACTTGCACCATGTGTGGCAAGATGTGCGCCGTCCGCACCGTCAACAAGGTGTTCGAAGGCACGACGATCGACCTCGGCATGGAGGACTAGTCTCTTCGCCGCAATCTCCTTTTAACATCGAGTCGGTGCCCGCCAATTGTTGACGTGTGAACATTTGCCTGCATTTGCGTAAAAATTGCATCTCGCGCCCGGGTTCGGCATATCGCCGGCCTGGGCATCTTTATAATGCGGGGTAATAGACCCATTTGAATCCGACCAGACAAGGGAGCGAACATGGATCGCAGCAAGGTACCTGCCGTTCTATCCATCGCAGGATCCGATTCCAGCGGTGGCGCCGGCATTCAGGCCGACATTAAGACCATCACGGCGCACCGTCTGTATGCCGAGACAGCCATCACGGCCATCACCGCACAAAACACGCTCGGTGTCACCGCCGTGCAGAATATCTCCCCGGATATTGTCGCGACGCAGATTGACGCCGTCTTTGACGATATTCGACCCAGCGCCGTCAAGATCGGCATGGTCTCCTCTGCCGAGATTATCGAGGTTATCGCCGACCGCCTGAGCGCATGGAACGCACGAAATATCGTCGTCGACCCCGTCATGGTCGCCACCTCGGGCGCTCGCCTCATTGCCGAGGACGCCGCTGAGGCGCTCACGCGTCGCCTGTTCCCGCTGGCGACCGTCATCACGCCCAACATTCCCGAGGCCATGGCGCTGCTCGACTACGAGGTCGATTCCGAGCGCACGCAGCAAAACGCTGCCATGCTCCTCACCCGCCGCTTTGGCTGCGCGTCCCTCGTTAAGGGCGGACATTTTGTCAACGAGGCCAACGATGTGCTAGCAGAGCCCGCGCCGCTCGATGACGAGGGCAACCACCTGGGCGATCCGCTCACCACGTGGTTCCGCCACAAGCGCATCGAGACCGGCAACACGCATGGCACCGGTTGCACGCTTTCGTCCGCCATCGCCTGCGCATTGGCACAGGGCATGGATCTTGCCGACGCCGTCAACGCCGGCAAGGCCTACCTAACCGGAGCTCTCGCCGCCGGCTTTGACATGGGCAAAGGTTCCGGCCCCGTCAACCATATGTGGCAATATTAAGATTCGCAGCCCAAAACCACCACAAAGGGGCAGGCACCTTTGTGGTGGTTCCCACAAATATCTCGATCTGTAACAGTTAGAGTCCATTTTTCGGCCCACCTGTTACAGATCGAGACATTCAAATTCAGCTGAGAAGATAATCTCGATCTGTAACAGTAACTCGGCAAAATCGACCCTAGATGTTACAGATCGAGACAAACGACCGATATCGACCTGAATAATCTCAATCTGTAACATCTAGCCCGTTTTCGGCCTTCGTACTGTTACAGATCAAGACAAACAAACGAAACAAGCCGCCGCAAGGGGAACTTTTGTACCGCTTTGGGGCTGCACTACTCACCGAGCATCTCTTGGAGCTTGGCTGCCACGGCATGTCCCAAGCTCTCGTGGCTCTCGGGCATCATGTGCAGATAATCGATATCGCCCGGCTCGGCAAAATCGGCGGCATTCAAAAAGTCGCAGCCAAACTGCTCAGCCACATGCGCGTAGTACTCACCAAAATGTTCCGAGGCTTCTACGGAATGCTCGTCAAAATCGGTCATATATACGTCGGCGATCTGCGGCTTAATCTTGATAGGCGCCATCAGCAGAATCCGTGGGCAGGGCGCGGCATCGGTCCAGGCAAACGCACGGACGGCGCGAATCAACGCCATGGCGCCGCGGGCAATATCGGAGGCCGTCACGCCAAAGACCGTCTTGCAGTCGTTGGTGCCCAGCATAATCACGATCGCATCCAGCGGCTTATGGGCCTCGAGCAGCATCGGCAGCGCGCGAATGCCGTTGAGGTTGGTGTCCAGATGGCACATATCGTCGCGCACCGTCGTGCGACCATTTAGGCCTTCCTCAATCACATGCCAACCCTCACCCAGGTCACGCTGCACCACACCGCACCAGCGCACATCCTGCGCATAGCGCACTGCGGTGCTGTCGCGCATACCTGCCGGATCGTAGCCATAGGTATTGCTGTCGCCAAAGCACAGAACGTTTTTCATCGTAAGCCCTTCCTTTAGTAAAAAGCCGACGGGAGCAGCCCCTCCCGCCGGCTCGACCTATCTGTCGGCACGTACCGATTACAGGTACTTGCGCCAATCGCCATCGTCCTCATCGTCCTCGGCGGCAACCTGAGCCCGCTCGGCGGCGCGAGCAGCCGCAGCGCGTGCGGCAACCTGGGCATAGGACTCCTCGTTACGCTCGGGGAAGCTTGCCAGCACGTGCTCGAACTTGGCGAAGTCCTCATCCCAGCGCGTAGAAGGCACGGCAAAGAGCACCTGCTTGACCTTAAAGTCGCCCGATGCGAGCTCCTCGCGGAAGAGCTCTGCCACGGCCTCGGCGTCAAAGCCGTTGTTGTCGCAGCCCCAAGCACCCAGTACGAGCTTCTCGCGACCCAGCTCGTCGCAGATGGCAAGCACAAAGCGGATGCGATCGCGCAGAGCGTCAAGCAAGGCATCGTCGCTCACGCGATACTCCTGGCGAGCACGCTTGGCGTTGGGCGCGGCGGCCACGATTACGTCGGCATAGGCGTGCACATGGTTGCGGTCGAAGCGCACCGCGGGCACCACCAGCGCACGGTTGCGGTACAGCTCGCAGTTGATGTTGCGGCGACGGTTCTCACCGTACCACTTACGCTGCTTATCGAGGACGTTGTACAGATACGAATCGGCGCAGAGCGCCGCCTCCTGGCCCAGGTAGCCCTGGATATAGCCGCCGCCCGGATTGGTAAACGAGGCAAAGGCGAGCACGGCCATATCGCAGAACTGCGCATAGCCGCGGCCGTTATCGAGGATTGCCTGCGTGGCAGAGGCATCGAGCACAGTGACCTCGGGCAGGACCGGAGCAGCCTCCTCCGCGGGCGCGGACTCAGCCTCGTCGGCCAACTCGGTGGACTCGAGTGCCACCTCGGGCTCGACCGCAGTCTCCACCTCGGCGGTCTCAACCTCGGCAGCCTCAGCAGCCTCGACGTCCTCGGCAACCCTGTCTCTTATACACATCTCCGAGCCCACGAGACGGACTCCTA
>CABRIB010000052.1 GCA_902470915.1 uncultured Collinsella sp.
AGATAGGAGTCCGTCTCGTGGGCTCGGAGATGTGTATAAGAGACAGCTCCAGAACGCCACAGGTCTTGGTGTTCTTGTAAGCGTTGTAGATGTACTCTGCGGCGTAGTGGTTCTTGATGACCTTGTCCTCAAGAACGCCGCGGCCGGTCTCCTCGATGGCCATCTTCGCCAACGGGATACGAGCCTTGTTGGCGGCCATGGCGGCCTCATAGAAGATCTTGTCGACCTGCTCCTGCGTGTACGTAGCAAAAAGCGCCTGGGCCTCTCGCATCTGAGCGAGCTTAGCCTCAAGCGCCTCTACGTTGTCCACAATTGCGGGAGTAGTGTTTTCCGGTGACTTTTTCACCATTTGTGTCTCCTTGCGATCGGAGATTTACCCTACGCCTTGCATGATAGCAAGAAATAATTCGGTGAACGGTCAGATTCCCGTAAAAGACAAACTAAAACGCTTCAATCAAATGAACCGTTTCAACTAAAACTATGCCCAATGCATCGCCCCGCTCATTGGGGACAGACTTACATGAGTGCTTCCACTCATTGGGGACAGACATCGATTTGCCATTTTGCCGTTCTGGGCCTGTTTTTGCCGCTCATTGGATATAAATAGATCACAGGCTCAGCATTTCGCGTTCCTTCTCTCCTTTTAGGTGCTGCCTGTTCAGTTTTGAAAGGAGAGATTTATGCCTCGATGCGCCCGTGCCGTTTCGCTCACCGGCTATTACCACGTCTTTGACCGTGGCAACTCTAAACAGATTATTTTTGAAGATGACTCCGACCGTTATCGTTTCTTATCGGATATCTCGGACAGGTTTGCGCGCCATGACGTGGCGGTGTTAGCTTGGTGCCTTATGGACAACCACTTCCATTTGATGATTGATGACCCATTTGACAACCTTTCAAAGGCAATGCAGTGCGCGCTGACGGCATATGCTAAGTATTTCAATGGGAAAACGGGGAGAACGGGACATCTGTTTGACAATCGCTATTCGCGGGTCGCGGGCGAGTCGGACACGCAGGCGGTGCAGCCGCTCGACTATATTCATCTCAATCCCGTGAAAGGTGCGCTTGACTCGCTCGATGCGTACCGCTGGTCAAGCTATAAGGCGTATCAGCTGGGCTATGATCCCTTTGACATCTGTGATGCGGCCCCTATGCTCGATATTGTCGGAGGCTCCCGTTGCTATTGCGAGCATCTCGAGGAAGTTGCCGGGCGCATCTGGTCAATGGAGGTTCTTCCACGCCGGCGGATCCCCGATGAGGACGCCCTTGCCGTCGCGTACGAAGTCCTGCCGAGCATAGATCCTGCGCTGCTCAAGGCCCTGCCGCGACCCGAACGCGATGCCTGTCTTCTGAGGCTCAGGCGGGCGCATCTCACGGTCAAGCAAATTGCCCGTATCACCGGTATCGGCGCTACAAGCGTGACCAAGGCCACTGCAGGCTGGAAGGAGGCTGCGTGAGGCAGGGGCCGAATCGCTGCCGGCACGCGTCATGTCTGTCCCTAATGCGTGAAAGCACTCATGTATGTCTGTCCCCAATGAGTGCAAAAAGGAACCCTCCGTAGGGGAGGGCTCCTTTGGTAAGTTCTATGTGAACGCGAGGTCTTTGACCCGGAGAGTCCGAGGTACTTGTTGGTAAGACCTTATTTAGGAGCGCGCAACCTTGCCGGACTTAAGGCAGGTGGAGCAAACGTTCATCTTGCGACGGTGACCATCGACGACGACGTAGACGCGCTGGATGTTGGGGCGGAACTTACGGTTGGTGACGCGGTGAGAGTGGCTGATGGAGCGACCGGCAACGGGGTGCTTACCGCAAACTTCGCAAACTTTGGACATAACTGACCCTCCTTGGGCGACAAACGAACATGTCGCGTTAACAAACAAGCCTGAACTATAGCACAGAAGTCGCTCCCTGTGCGCAATCTACACAGAGATATTCCTCTTTTGGCGATAGTGCCCACGCCACGGCCCTGGACGTAGATCCGATTTGCGTGCAGCAGAGGGGATTATGCCAGCTCGTGCGTGCGTTTTCAAGCTCGTCCCACAAATATATATAGGTTTATTGGGCTTTGGGCTCCGTTTACGGATTGCTCTGTATTTATGCTCGCAATTAAGCTCGAGGTTGGCTACACTATCCCTTGACCATTAAAGGGGTACGAGATACCCACATGGAATTACATAGCTGCCTAAGAGCAGCCCTTCCTGTGGGTGTCTGGTCCGCTTTAAGCGGTCGGGCATCTATTTTTTTGACTGTGTCAGCAGTCAAGACATGTGAGGAAGGAGATCGATGGGCACGACTTCCCCCAAGGCGGTCATCATGGACGAGACCGCCGTCAATCGAGCGATGACCCGCATCGCGCACGAGATTCTCGAGCGCAACGAGGGCTGTGAAGACCTCGCTCTGGTCGGCATCGTCACGCGCGGCGACCTTCTGGCAAAGAAACTCGCCGAGGAGATCAAGGAGATCGAGGGCGTCGACGTTCCGCTCGGCAGCCTCGACATCAGCTTCTACCGTGATGACTATGCGACCAATTTCGCTCCCGCGATCCACGCCACCAACATTCCCTTTAGCGTCGACGGCAAGCGCGTCGTGCTGGTGGACGACATCCTGTATACGGGCCGTACCATCCGCGCCGCTCTCGACGCCGTCATGGACCTGGGCCGTCCGAGCCGCATTGAGCTGGCAGTCCTCGTTGACCGCGGCCACCGCGAGCTCCCCATCTCGCCGGACTTTGTCGGCAAGAACGTTCCCTCGTCGCATGAGGAGAACGTGCACCTATATATGAAGGAAGTCGACGGCCACACCGCTGTCGAGATTAATGACGTCGCGCCGGGTTCCCACGTGGGCTCCGCGCCGCTGGGAGGTGAGTAGTACCGTGGCGTTCAACCATAAGCACCTGATCGACATTACCGAGTACTCCGAAGAGGATATCAAGCTCATCCTCGAGACCGCCAAGGCGTTCTCCGAGGTCAACGAGCGTGCCATCAAGAAGGTCCCCACGCTCAAGGGCAAGACCATCGTCAACATGTTCAACGAGCCCTCGACGCGCACCCGCAGCTCTTTCGAGCTCGCCGAGAAGCGTCTTTCGGCCGACAGTCTTAACTTTGGCGGCTCCTCGACCTCCACGGTCAAGGGCGAGAGCCTCGTCGACACCGTTGAGACCCTCAACGCTTATAAGATCGACTGCATTGTCGTGCGCGACAAGCACGCCGGCGCTCCCTACATCGTCACGCAGAACTCGCCCGCAAGCGTCATCTGCGCCGGTGACGGCAAGCATAACCATCCTACGCAGGCCCTGCTCGACCTGTACACCATCTGGGAGCACAAGGGTGACTTCCACGGTCTGAAGGTCGCCGTCGTCGGCGATATCGCCCACTCCCGCGTTTGCGGCTCGCTGATCCCCGCCCTTAAGATCATGGGCTGTGAGACCTACGCCGTCGCCCCCGGCACGCTGCTGCCGCCGTCGCCCGAGGTCCTGGGCTGCGACCACGTGACGAGCGACCTCGATTCCGTCCTGCCCGAGCTGGACGTCGTCTACATGCTGCGCGTGCAACAGGAGCGCCTCGAGGGTGCCCCGTTCCCGACCATTCGCGAGTACCACAAGCTCTTCGGCCTGACCAAGGACCGCGAGAAGCTCATGAAGCCCGACGCGATCATCTGCCACCCGGGCCCCATCAACCGCGGCGTCGAGTTCGACTCCTATATGGCCGACCACCCGCAACGCTCCGTCATCCTGGAGCAGGTCTACGCCGGTATCTGCGTGCGTATGGCTATCCTGTATCTGCTGCTTGGAGGTGCCGATAATGGCCTTGCTTCTTAAGAATGCCCACGTCGTCGACCCGTCCGTCGAGCTTGACGGTGTCGTTGACGTCCTGATTGACGGCGACAAGATCGCCGAGGTCGGCGAGAATCTCGCCGTCGAGGGGGCCGAGGTCCGCGACCTTTCCGGCAAGTACCTCGTCCCCGGCCTGGTGGACATGCACGTTCACCTTCGCGAGCCCGGCTACGAGGTCAAAGAGGACATCGAGAGCGGCACCCGCGCAGCTGCCAAGGGCGGCTTTACCGGCGTGTGCGCCATGCCCAACACCGATCCCGTCACCGATAACGGCACTGTCGTGGAGTTCGTCAAGTCCCGCGCTGCCGAGGTCGGCCACTGCCGCGTCTATCCGTCGGGCGCCATGACCCGCGGTCTTAAGGGCGAGGCCATGTCCGAGATGGGCGATATGGTCGCCCACGGCGCCGTCGCCTTCACCGATGACGGTCGCGGCGTGCAGGGCGCGGGCATGCTCCGTCGCTGCATGGACTACGGCAAGATGTTCGGCAAGGTCTTCATGAGCCACTGCCAGGACGAGGACCTGGTCGGCCATGGCCAGATCAACGAGGGCAAGGTCTCGACCCGTCTGGCCCTCGAGGGTTGGCCGGCTGCCGGCGAGGAGCTCCAGATCGCCCGCGACATCGAGATCGCCAAGCTGACCGGCGCCAAGCTGCACATCCAGCACATCTCCACCGCCCATGGTCTGGAGATCGTGCGTGCCGGTAAGGCCGCTGGCGTTCAGGTTACCTGCGAGGCCACCCCGCACCACATGTTCCTGACCGAGAACGACCTGGACGAGACCTACAACACCTCGCTCAAGGTCAATCCGCCGCTGCGTACCGAGGAGGACGCCGAGGCCATCCGTCAGGGCGTCATCGACGGTACCGTCGACGTTATCGTCACCGATCACGCTCCCCACACCCCGTGGGAGAAGGCCCGCGAGTTCGAGCTTGCGCCCTTTGGCATGATCGGCCTCGAGACCTCCCTGTCGCTCGTACTCACCGAGCTGGTCAACACGGGCAAGATGAGCGTGGGCCGCATGGTCGAGCTCATGGCCATCAAGCCGCGTGAGATCCTGGGCCTCGACCAGGTTCAGGTCAAGGCGGGCTCCGTTGCCGACCTGACCGTGTTCGACCCCTCTGCCACCTGGACGGTCGGCGAGGACGGTTACGAGTCGCGCGCCGAGAACTCCGGTTTTGCCGGCCGCACGCTTACCGGTCGTGCCACCGATGTGTTTGTCGGCGGTAAGCAGACGCTCGCCGACGGCTGCATCTGCTAGCATAGCCTTATCGCTTTTGTGCGCGGTGCCCTTGCGGTGCCGCGCTTTCTGTTCGTTTTGACCATGCAATCGCATGGGGGATTGGAGCGTCTATGCCCACACCTTCCACTGCACGCATGCACGACTTCGAGGTCGTCTCGAACCAGGAGATTGCCGACGGCATCTTCTCGCTCGTCATCTCGGCCCCCAAGCTTGCAAGTGCGCTCAAGCCCGGTCAGTTTGTGAACATCGCCGTACCCGGCGATGCGTCCTCGCTGCTTCGCGTGCCCCTGAGCTACTACCGCGCCGACGCCGAGGCCGGCACCGTCGAGCTGTGGTACGCCGTCGTGGGCGACGATACCCGTCGTTTGTCCCAGATGGGCCCTGGCTCCACCTCTAACCTGCTGGGCCCTGGTGGCCGTGGTTGGATGGTACCCGAGGGCACCAAGAAGGCGCTGCTCGTCGCCGGTGGCATCGGCGTTCCTCCTGTGCTGTGCCTGGCCGGTATGCTTGCCGAGCAGGGTGTTGACGTGGATGTGTGCCTGGGCTTTGGCACCGCTTCCAAGGCCGTGGGTGTCGATGAGTTCCGCGCGCTGGGCGCCACGGTTAACGTGTGCACCGATGATGGCACGCTGGGCACGCACGGTTTTTGCACCGACCCGGCAGCCGAGCTGCTCGGCGAGGGCGGCTACGACTATGTGGCCAGCTGCGGCCCCGCTGTCATGATGAAGAAAGTCGCCGCCGCTGCCGCCGAGGCCGGTGCGTACTGCGAGGTGTCGCTTGAGCGCATGATGAGCTGTGGCTTTGGCGCCTGCAACACCTGCAATGTCGAGACGGTCGACGGTATGAAGGGTGCTTGCATGTGCGGCCCCGTGTTCGATGCTTCCAAGGTGGTGGTCTTCTAGTGGGTACCGTGAACATGGCCGTCGATTTCGGCGGCGTCAAGATGCAGAACCCCATCAACACCGCAGCCGGTACTTTTGGTTACGGTTGGCAGTTCCAGAACTTCTTTGATGTTTCCCAGCTGGGCGCCATCACCACCAAGGGTTGCGCAGCCGAGCCCTGGCCCGGCAACCCCGCGCCCCGCATGGCCGAGATCCCCGGCGGTATGATCAACTCCGTGGGCCTTCAGAACCCCGGCGTGGCCGCCTTTGCCCGCGAGTCCGGCCCGTGGCTCGAGCAACTGTCCAAGGACGGTTGCCAGGTCATCTGTCAGGTTGCCGGCCACTCCGTTGACGAGTTTGTCCGCGCACTCGAGATGTATGTCGAGCTGTGCCCCTGGGCTGCCGGCTACGAGATCAACGTGAGCTGCCCTAATATCGCCGCCGGCGGTGCCGCCATGGGCTCTACGCCCGAGGGCGCCTCTTCCGTTATGGCTGCCTGCCGCAAGGTGACCGATAAGCCGCTGTTCGTGAAGATGGCGCCGGTCAACGTCGCCGAGATCGCCAAGGCCCTCGAAGCCGCCGGCGCCGACGGCCTTTCGGTCATTAACTCCATCCAGGGCATGGCCATCGACGTCCATACCCGCAAGTCCCGCGTGGCAAAGCCCAAGGGCGGCCTTTCGGGCCCGCTGTGCCACCACATCGCCGTGCGCATGGTCTGGGAGGTCGCCCAGGCCGTCGATATCCCCATCAACGGTGTCGGCGGTGTCATGACCGGCGAGGATGCGGCCGAGTTTATCCTGGCCGGTGCCACCTGCGTGTCGGTTGGCATGGCCAACTTCGTCGATCCGTGCGCTTCGCTCAAGATCGCGCATGAGCTCGAGGCCTGGGCCGAGTCCCAGGGCGTAAAGGACATCAACGAGCTGGTAGGTGCTTTCGAATGCTAGAGACCGATGCCCGCGACCGCGTAATCGTCGCCCTCGACTGCGATCGTGAGCGTGCGCTCGAGCTCGCCCACGAGCTTTCGGGCCATGCCGCCTGGCTTAAGGTTGGTATGACGCTCTATTACGCTGAGGGCCCCGAGATCGTCAAGACCTTTAAGGACCTGGGCTTTAAGGTCTTCCTTGACCTTAAGTTCCATGATATTCCGCATCAGGTTCGCGGTGCCGCCCGTTCGGCCTCGCTTGCCGGTGCCGACCTGCTCTCGGTTCACGGCTTGGGTTCGGGCGCCATGCTCGCTGCCTGCCGCGAGGGCGCCGAGGAGGCGCGCGAGGACCGCGCCAAGCTCGTCGCCATCACCGTGCTCACGAGCATGAATCAGGATGCCTTGAGCGAGATCGGCGTCGAGTCGCCCGTGGCTGAGGAGGCCGCCCGCCTGGCAAAGCTCGCTCAGGCCAACGGCATCGACGGTATCGTGTGCTCGCCGATGGAGGCTCACGACATGCGTGAGCTGTTGGGTCCCGATGCCCTGATCGTGACTCCGGGTGTGCGTCCGGTTGGTGCCGCCCTTGGTGACCAGTCCCGTGTGGCGACGCCTTCCCAGGCTATCGAGCGAGGCGCAAGCCACATTGTGGTGGGCCGTCCCATCACCGGCGCCGACGATCCGGTCGCCGCCTTTGACGCCATCGTCGCCGAGCTGGTCGAAAACGTCGCGTAAAAGATTCCCCTAAGTCACCACTTTTGGGTCTCATTAGCACAAAATAGCCCCTGTGCCTGCGTAAACTTTCCCATCCTTTGTGTGGAATCGCAGGTCAGGGGCTTAACTTTGGGCGCAGTATATTGCACTTTTTGCGGGTATCGTCTAACCTATGGACCCGCGATTGGGCATTTTGTACGTTCTACGTGCTAAAATGCCAATTATTGAATCAGATATAACCCAACTATTTGGAGGTACGAATGGCACTCCCTCAGCTTACCGATGAGCAGCGCAAGCAGGCTCTTGAGAAGGCTGCTGCCGCACGTCACGCCCGCGCTGAGCTTCGCGAGCAGATCAAGAAGGGCGAGAAGTCCCTCGAGTCCGTGCTCAACTCCGATGACCCCATCGCTTCCCGCATGAAGGTTTCCACCCTCATCGAGTCTCTTCCCGGTTATGGCAAGGCCAAGGCCGCCAAGATCATGGAGGAGCTCGGTATCTCCGCTACCCGTCGCGTCCAGGGCCTCGGCGTCCGTCAGCGCGAGCAGCTCCTCGAGCAGCTGACCAAATAAGTGGGCGCTCAGGATTCCAAGCTCTTTGTGATTTCTGGACCGTCAGGCGCAGGGAAGGGTACGCTCGTCACTCGTGTGCGCGAGCGCCGCTCGAACCTGGGCCTGACGGTTTCGGCTACCACGCGAGCACCACGCAAAGGTGAGGTCGACGGCGTCAACTACTTTTTCCTGACGCGTGAGGAGTTCGACCGCCGCGTGGCAAACGGTGAGTTTGTTGAGTGGGCCGAGGTCCACGGTAACTGCTACGGCACGTTGGTGAGCGAGGTTCAGTCCAAGCTCGCCTCGGGCGCGTCTCTGATTTTGGAGATCGATGTCCAGGGCGCCCTGCAGGTGAAGGAGCGTTTCCCCGAGGCCGTGCTGATCTTTATCAAGCCGCCTTCGCTTGAGGTGCTCCGCGAGCGTCTAGTCGGTCGCGGTACCGAGACGCCCGAGACGATTGAGCTGCGTATGGCAAACGCCGCCGATGAGCTTGCCCTTGCCGACCGCTACGACGACGTCGTGGTTAATGACGATCTCGACCGCGCGACCGATGAACTCGTTCGCGTTCTCGATATGCATGAAAGGAACTGAGGTCCGTGTCCGTTGTAAAGCCTTGCATTGACGATCTTCTGGAGAAGACCGATCACAACCGCTTCCTGCTCGCTTCGCTTGCCTCCAAGCGCGCCTGCGACATCAATAGCATGCTGCGTGGCCAGCACAACCGCGTGCTTGCCGTCCAGGATGTCGATGACATCACCATCGGGCTTTCCGGTGCCGATACCATCTCGATGGCTATGGACGAGATTGTCGACGGCGACATCTCTTACGACGAGGCCCGTTACGAGAAGGCGCTCGGCCACAAGGTTGCTGAAGCCTAAATGGCGGCTCGCGTCTGCCTGGTCCACTATCACGAGGTTGGACTGAAGGGTAAGAACCGCGCACATTTTGAGCATATCCTCATGGATAACATCAAGGCGGCCTTGGCCGCCTTTTCCGTGAATGCCGTGTCTCGAATTTCCGGTTATATCCTCGTGACCTTTAACGAGCATCAGGCCGATGAGGCGGCGCGTGTCATTCGCACCGTTCCCGGCGTTGCTCGTGTGTCTTTGGCGTATCACACCAACCGCGACCCGCAGGAGTACTGTGCCGCCGCCGTCAAGGCGCTGCGCGAGTTTGGTTCCTTCGATTCGTTTAAGGTGCACGCCAAGCGCTCCAATACCGACTATGAGCTCACCTCGATTGATATCAATCGTCAGGTGGGCGAGGTACTGTGCGAGGCCTTCCCCGATAAAAAGGTTCAAATGCACGACCCCGATGCGATGGTGCACGTACTGGTGGTCCAGGGTAGCGTCTACGTGTATGCGCGCTCCGAGCGTGGCGTGGGCGGTCTGCCGGTGGGTTCTGCCGGCAAGGTCGTGACGCTGTTGTCGTCGGGTATCGATTCTCCGGTGGCGACCTGGATGCTCGCGCGTCGCGGCGCGGTGTGCGTGCCGGTACATTTCTCCGGTCGTCCGCAGACGCCCGATACGAGCGAGTATTTGGTGCAGGACATCATCCGTGCGCTTGAGCCGGGTGTCCAGATCGGCCGCCTGTACGTGGTGCCGTTTGGCGACTGCCAGCGTGAAATTTCGGTCACCTGTCCCAGCAACCTGCGCGTGATTATGTATCGCCGCATTATGTATTCGGTTGCCGAGCGCATTGCACACATCGAGGGTGCCAAGGCTATCGTTACGGGCGAATCACTTGGGCAGGTTGCCTCCCAAACGCTTGAGAACATCATGGCCGTCAACGAGGCCGTGAAGATCCCCGTGTTCCGTCCTCTCATCGGTTCGGACAAGCAGGAGATCATCGCGCGCGCCGAGGAGATCGGCACGTTCGATATCTCGACTGAGGCCGCTCCCGACTGCTGCACGCTGTTTATGCCGCGCCGTCCCGAGACGCACGCTAAACTCGATGCCGTGCATGAGGCCTGGGAGTTGTTCGATCACGAGGAGATGATCGAGCGCCTGCTCAAGCAGACCGAGTACATCGACTTCGAGAGCAACACGTATAAGGCCCCTAAGACCTTAAAACGCAAACATTCGGAGCTTGCTCCGCGTGAGATTTACCAAGATCACGAGTAATTTTGTGCATAGACCGACAATGCGCCTGCATCGTCGGTCTTTTGCTATCTGGGCATTTTGCGGCTAAGTGTTCATTTGCTGACGTGTGCCTGAATAAATGGACAGATTTGTGCAAGGTTTTGGTCGGTTTTTGGTTTGACCGCTAAAACCGGTTTTGGAGCGTGGCTGTTGCAGGGCTCTTTTCCTGACACGATGTTGTTGGGAGGTTTTGCTATGGCGCAGCGCGAACAACACGAACGGGTCAAACGGATGGACCGCTTGGCGGACAAGCTGCTCGGTCATAAGGCAGTGGTGATGGCGATACTGGTTGTCATTGCGATGGCGAGCGGCTTGGCGATGGCGAACCTTGGCGGCGGTGCCAGCGGCGTGTCTTTTGAGCGGACTGATGGTTCGGGCTCGTTGGTGGAGCCGGGATCCGGCGATGCTTCGAGCGGAAAGACATCCGAAGACTCTTCGCCTAAGGCGTCTGCCGCGGCAGAGGTTTATGTCGATGTTGATGGCGCCGTTGTGTCGCCCGGCGTATATCGTCTCAAGGACGGCGCGCGGGTGGCTCAGGCGATTGATGCCGCCGGCGGGCTGGTGCCCGAGGCAGACGTTACGGGGCTCAATCGGGCATCTAAGGTCGTCGATGGACAGAAGATTCACGTTCCAACGGTAGGGGAGCAGCAGACGTCCATTGCGGAAGTCGGTGTTGATGGTGGGACTTCCGCATCATCGGGCGCGGGTGGCGCAACAGGCCTAGTAAACATCAATACGGCAAGCGCGGCAGAGCTGCAGACGCTCTCCGGCATCGGTCCCTCCATGGCCCAGTCGATTATCGATGAGCGGACAAAGAACGGTGCTTTTGCCTCGGTTGACGATCTGATGCGTGTGTCGGGGATCGGTGAGAAGAAGCTCGCCAAAATCAAAGATTGCATCTGCGTATGAGTGCGACCGAGCGCGAACATGTGATGCCTCCGCGACCCCTGATGCCGTGGACGATGGCCCTTTGTGCCGGCATGTGCATGAGCTGCGCCTTGGTGCTCAACGTGACCGCTGATGCGCTGCTGAGGGAGCAGGCGCCGGCAGTCGGGCCGCTATGGGCCATTCCCGTTGCAGCGGCGGTATTCGTTTTGCTGGCTCAATCTTGTGCGCGGCTTGCCCCTTGGAAGCGGTGGCTGTATGCCGCGTCCGTGGGTCTCGTGGCGGGATCGGTCGTCTCGGCGTGGTGGGCTGTGGGCGCGCTCAGCGCCTTGAAGGCGCTCGACGGTCGAGCGGCAAGCAGCCTCGAGTTTGTCGTGCAGGGCGATCCATCCATAAACGACGACGTGTATTCCTATACCTGCGAGGCATGCGCGGACGGTAAGAACTTGGCAACGGTTCGCCTATCGTGTGACCGCGAGCTCAAGGTCGGGGCGCACGCGCGTGTTATCGGTCGCGTTTCACGTTTTGAGAACGATGCATATGGACGATCGCGCGTGCTCCGAGGCGAGGTGCGCAAGGTTAAAGCCGTTCGGATTGTGTCGGTCGATGAGGGCTCTCCGGGGCCGCTGCTTCGGCTGCGAAATGGGCTGCTTGCGTCCATCGCGCCTGCGACTGACTCGGCGCGTGCGCTCATGGCCGGTGTCGTCTGCGGTCGTTCGGCCGAGCTGCGCGCCCAGCCGGCGGGCGACTGGTTTTCGGTGACGGGGACGGCGCATCTTATCGCCGTCTCGGGCAGCCATTTGGCTATCGTGGGGTTTGTAATCGAGAGCGTATTGCAAAAGACTCGCATCTCACGTGGTCTTCAGCGGGCGATATTGGCGATAACGCTTGTGGACTACGCTGCCTTTACGGGCGCGTCTCCCTCGGCTGTGCGCGCGTGCTGCATGGTGTTCGCGACGCTTGTCGTAAACGGCGCGGGTCGTCGCCGGCACGGCGCATCGGCGCTCTTCGTAACCATGTCCATCTTTGTGCTACTGAGGCCGACGGTGCCGTTCGAGATGGGCTTTCAGCTTTCATGTGCCAGCGTCTTAGCCATTCTGTGCTTTTGCCCCTATGCGACCTACGCTTTGGGTGAGTTGGGTGTGCCATCGAGCGTTGCCAGCATGCTTTCCGTCACGCTGTGCTCGCAGTTGGCGACGCTCCCCATTACCATTCCTGCCTTCGGTACGTTTTCGCTCATTGCTCCGCTGGCAAATGCGGTCATCGGTCCGGTGGTGAGCGTACTGCTTGCTGTTTCGATCGTGTTGGTTCCCTTTTCGCTCGTGGCACCGTTGCGGACTTGGGCGCTCATTGTGCCCATGATTGCCGCCCATTGCGCGCTGTTCTTCGAGCAGCTGTTTGCCGCCGTGCCGGGTGCATCCGTGAGTGTGCCGCCCGATAGCATGTGGATTTACCTAGTGCCGTGTTTGCTGGCGTTTCTGCTGGTCTGGTGGCCGCGTCCCCGTGCACGTCCTATGGCGGTGGGGCTTACGTGCCTGGTGCTCTTGGCTGCGATTCCGTACTTCTACTGGGATCGATTCGCTCCGCCTTCGGTGACGGTGCTCGATGTGGGCCAGGCCGATGCGATTCTTATCCGCCAGGGCGGTGCAGTAGCGCTCGTCGACTGCGGGCTCGACGAGCGCGTGGTGGCGGCGTTGGTTCGCAATAACGTGCACCATATCGATGCCGTCTTTGTGACGCATTGGGATGAGGACCACTGGGGTGGTCTGCCTGCCGTGCTCGAACAGTTTTCGGTCGGAACGATTGCCGTGGCGGCGGATGCGCTGGAGGATGCTCCTGCCGAAGTATTGAACCGACCTGGCGTGGAGTATCGGCAGGTGCGCCGTGGGGATACGGTCGACATCGGCTCATTTTGCGCTCGCGTGATGTGGCCATTCGAGTCCGTGGATGGCGAGGGAAATGAGGACTCGCTTGTCCTGCTGCTCTCTTATATTCAGGAAGGCAAGGGCCTGCGTATGCTCCTCACCGGTGATGCCGAGCTCGACCAAGAACGGGAATTCGTGCAGGAGGTGGGGGATATCGATGTCCTTAAACTTGGGCATCACGGCTCTAAGGTTTCAGTCGATGGTGAGTCGCTGGACGTCCTGAAGCCTGAGCTTTCCCTCGCGAGCGCGGGCGAGGGGAATCGATACGGCCATCCGTCCGATGCCTGCATCGATGCCGTTAAGGAAGCGGGCGGTGTGTTCGCGTGCACTATCGAACACGGCGATATCACCATCACGCCGACCGCGAAGGGCTTTACGATGCGATGCCAGCGACCGTGACGACGTCGTTGGCGTGTGGTGGGCCCCTGGGCTAGAATGGCACGGAACGAATACGAAGGCCTGCGGGAGGGGAGCGCAATGTCCGAAATCGGTCTGCTGCCGGCATATCTGATCGTCGGTACCGACGGCGTCAAGCGCGATCACGCCGTCTCGCGTATGAAAGCGCGTCTGGAAAAGACGGGCATGGTCGAGTTCAACCTCGACGAGCGCGATATGACCAAAGACCCCGATATCGAGTCGATTATCGGATCGCTTAACACCTTTCCGATGGGCAGCGAGTTTCGCCTGGTAATCCTTGACGGCTGTTCAAAGCTCGCCAAGGCGGTCTCGGAGCCGCTTGTCGAGTATTTGGCGAGTCCCAGCCCCACAACGGTCTGCCTCATCATTGCCGACTCGCTTGCCAAGAACACACGCCTGTATAAGGCGATCGCCAAGATCGATAAGAAGGCCGTGATCGATTGCTCCGGCACCAAGCGCTGGGAGCTACCGCGTCGCGTGCAGCAGATGGCGACGCAGCGCGGCAAGTCGATCTCGACGGCGGCCGCCGAGGAGCTCGTCTCGCGTTCGGGCGAGAACACTCGCATGCTCGATAACGACTTGGCTAAGCTTGCCCAGATGGTCGAGGCGCCCCAGATTGAGCTTGCCGACGTTGAGCGCCTGTCTCTTATACACATCTCCGAGCCCACGAGACGGACTCCTATC
>CABRIB010000053.1 GCA_902470915.1 uncultured Collinsella sp.
CCGTCTCGTGGGCTCGGAGATGTGTATAAGAGACAGCAATGCGGCGGTCGCGCAAAATGGTCCGCACGTAATACCAGTCGCCCACACAGCCCGACAAATGCAAGCCGGCCGCCAGGTAGCACAGCAGCGGATAGCCCGAAAACGCAAACCCCAGGGCAAGCGCCGCCGTCACAACAACCGTCGGCGCCAGGCAAACCGCCATGTACCGCCGGCGCGAATACACAACGCCCTCGGCGCAGGCATAGATCATCGCCGTCTCGCGATTCGCCCCAAAGGTCACCTTCGCGCCCGCAGGCGCCAGCAGCTTAAAAAACACACCGTGCACCAGCTCGTGCACGGCAAACGACGCCATTGAGATCGCAGCCAAGCCGACTATCCAGCCCACGACAGCCATCCAGCCGCCCGCGTCAGCCGCATCCAAGTCTGCAGGCCCGCCCAGCAGCATAAACACCGGCACCAGGCACACGGCAAACACGCCGACTACGACCATCCCCCACACGAAGCAAGCGTGCAGAAAATCCTCGTCCTCAAACGCATGTATGTTGGAAATCTCATTCATAGCATCTTAGGATAGCGCCCCTGCCACGCACCCGCCCGCATGTGCGATAATGTCGAACGATATGCACGAATTGACCACCGCGCCGCCGAGCCCCGCGCCCGGCCGCGCCCTCAACATATGCGAAGGAGTCCCATGGCATCCAAATACTCCATGAACGACCGTCCCAGCTGGCCTCGCCGCGCCATCGTTACCGCCGGCGAGCCCTACGGCAACAAGGGCCTTCACTTTGGCCACGTCGGCGGCGTCTTTGTCCCTGCCGACTTCTTCGCCCGCTTCCTGCGCGACCGCCTGGGCCGCGAGAACGTCATCTTCACCTCGGGCACCGACTGCTATGGCTCGCCCATCATGGAGAGCTACCGCAAGCTCAAGGAGAACGAGGGCTACGACAAGTCCATTAGCGAGTATGTCGAGTCCAATCACTCCCGCCAGGCCGCGACCCTCAACAACTACAACATCAGCTGCGACATCTACGGCGGCTCGGGCCTTGAGCCGGCTGCGCAGATTCACAACGAGGTGACCGCCGAGATTATCAAGCGCCTGCACGAGCAGGGCACCATCTCCAAGCGCTCCACGCTGCAGTTCTACGATGCCAAGGCCGGCACGTTCCTCAACGGCCGTCAGGTGATCGGCCGCTGCCCCATCCAGGGCTGCAAGTCCGAGAAGGCTTATGCCGACGAGTGCGATCTGGGCCACCAGTTTGAGCCCGAGGAGCTCATCGCGCCCAAGAGCCAGCTCACCGGCGAGGTGCCCGAGCTGCGCCCGGTCGACAACCTCTACTTCGACCTGCCGGCCTACCTCGACTTTATGAAGACCTATACCGCCAAGCTCGCCCAGAACCCGCAGGTTCGCTCCGTGGTCTCCAAGACCATGGAGGAGTGGCTGCTGCCGGCTCAGCTCTACATCCAGAACAAGTTCCGCGAGGCCTTCGATGCCGTCGAGGATCAGCTTCCTGAGCACACCGTGCTGGAGCCCGAGGGCAACAAGAGCAGCTTTACCGTCACCTTCCCCAGCTGGAAGGAGCGCGACGATGCCCACGCAGTGCTCGCCAACGGTGGCGTGCGCTTCCGCAGCGGCAAGGCGCTCGTGCCCTTCCGCATCACCGGCAACATCGACTGGGGTGTTCCGGTGCCCGAGGTCGATGGCGTCTCCGACGTCACCTGCTGGTGCTGGCCCGAGAGCCTGTGGGCGCCCATCAGCTACACCCGCACCGTGCTCGCCCGCGACGCCCGTGCCGCCGGCGTGACCGAGGGTGTCGCCGCCCAGGACGCCGCCCTCATGGGCGAGCCCGCCGCCAATTCCACGCAGGTCCCCGCGCCCACCTACCAGCACAGCTCGCTCGACTGGCGCGACTGGTGGTGCTCTGATGACGCTCAGATTTACCAGTTCATCGGCCAGGACAACATCTATTTCTACTGCATCGCGCAGACCACCATGTGGGAGGCCCTGGGCTGGGGCCTCACGCAGAGCACTGTCAGTGCCTGCTACCACCTGCTCTACATGGGCAAAAAGGCCAGCTCGTCCTCGCAGACGCCTCCCCCGCCGGCAGACGACCTGCTCAACCACTACACCTGCGAGCAGATGCGTGCGCACTGGCTGTCGCTCGGCCTGTCCGAGAAGCCGGTAAGCTTTAGCCCTAAGGCATACGACACGCGCGTGACCGGCAAGGACAAGGACGGCAACGAGGTGCGCGCCTGCGACGACAAGCGCGTTATCGACCCGGCCCTTAAGGAGAGCGCCCTTTTGACCGGCGTGTTCAACCGCCTGGCCCGCAGCTGCTTCTACGGCGTCGCCGTCAAGGAAGGCGACGAGAGCCCCTACCGCAACGGCTGCATCCCCGCCGGTGCCGCTTCTGACACCGTGGTCGAAGCCGCCCAACAGGCAGCCCTCGCCTTTGAGCAGGCCATGTACAAGTTCGAGACGCACCGCGCGCTTGCCGTGTGCGACGACTACCTGCGCGCCGCCAACAAGCGCTGGAGCGACGCCTCCAAGGCCGCCAACAAGCTCGAAGGTGAGCCGGCAAACGCCGCGATGACACAGGCCCTCGTCGACGCTTTTACCGAGTTGCGCGTGGCAACCGTGCTCATGCACGGTATTGTGCCGGCCGGCTGCGAGCTCATCTGTGAGTACTTCGACGTCGATCCGGTCGCCTTCTTTAGCTGGGATAACATCTTTGCCTCCACGGACGAGTTTGTGGAGAGCCTGGGCGAGAAGCCCGGCGAGCACCGCGTGAAGCCGCTGCCCCCGCGCTTCGACTTCTTTAGCAAGCACGAGAGCCAGTACTAAAACACTCGACATGTAATGGAATGGGAAGGAAAAACGGATGTCCAAGCCGCGTCGTCGTAAGCAAAAAAAGCAGGTCAAGCCCGAGCTCAAGCTTAGGCAGTTTGCCGCCACCGAGCTTTCCGACCAGCTTGCCGCCCTTCCCTGCGCCGCCGACCTGCCGCGCTTTATGGTCGACACGGTCGCCGGCGCCTATGCGCCCGCCGATGCCGAGCTCATGATCGAGGGCTTCGGCGCCGCGGCCACACGCCCGGTCACGCTGCGCGCCAACACGCTCAAGGCGACCGCCGAGGACATCGCTGCGGCGCTCGGTGCCGCCGGCATCGCCCACAACCCCGTCGCTTGGTACCCAGACGCCTTTATCCTGCCCGAGGCCCAGGTTTCCGATCTGTGGGATCTCGACATCTACCGCAACGGCAAGATCTACCTACAGAGCCTGTCGTCCATGATGCCGCCTTTGGTGTTGGGCGCCCAGGCAGGCGAGGACATCCTGGACATGTGCGCAGCCCCTGGCGGCAAGACGACGCAGATCACCGCCCTCACCCAGGGCCAGGCGCATCTCACAGCCTGCGAGATGAGCATTCCCCGCGCCGAAAAGCTCGAGTCAAACCTCCATCGCCAGGGTGCCAAAAACGTGCCCGTCATGCGCATCGACGCACGCGAGCTCGACGAGTTCTTCCGCTTTGACCGCATCCTGCTCGACGCTCCTTGCACCGGCACAGGCACCGTCATCAGCGGCAACGAGAAAAGCCTGCGCGGCCTGACCGAGCAGCTGCTTGGCAAGTGCGCCCGCTCGCAGCGCGCGCTTCTGGACCGCGCCATGGGAGCCCTCAAACCGGGCGGCACGCTCGTCTATTCGACTTGTTCGATCTTGCCGCAGGAAAACGAGGACGCCCTGCAAGAAGCCCTCGACAAGCACATGGACTGCGAGCTCATCCCCCTCGACGGCACGCCAAGCGAAAGCGAAGCACGCCGCGCCCAGGAAGCCGGCGAGGAGCCGCATATCGAGAGCAACGCTCTCGCCGAGGCCATCGCCGCGGGTCAGGTATCGGCCGTCGCCAACGGCCTGCCCGGCACGCTGACCATTCCGCCTAGCCGCGACTTTGAGGGCTTCTACATTGCCCTGATTCGAAAACGCAGCTAGCGCACGGATCCAAAACTCAACAAGCTATCTCTGTGCGCGTTTGCCCTGCTGGTTGCGATGCTGTTTAAGCATCGTGCGCTCCTTGCGCTCGGCCCTTTTGCCCTTAATGGCCGTGACCACAAAGTAGATGACCGCGGCGGCAACGATTGCGCCCACACACAGGCCAATCGAGCCCAACATTGCCGAAAATTCCATACCGCGTCACCTCTCTTTTAAACGGGACTTTCAAGATAGCACCTCGATCCCCGCCACCACAGCTCCTTCACGTTCGCCTGCCCTTCGGTCTAACGGATGGCGCGGTGGGGAAAAATCAACTCGTCAAACGATTTAGCATTCGCAATTCCGGCTGCATCGTGCCGGCCGTCGTCACACAGAATCGAGTCTCCATGGACACCCTCAACGACCTAAACGAGCGCGTCGACGCCTTTGTCGGCACCAGCTCCTTCGACACGCCTGCCGCGGCAAACGACCAAGCTCCCATCGATGTGCCCGCCGAGGTTCACGAGGACATCGTCGCCTCGGTCGATTTCTCCGAGGTCGAGCTCGCAGACGAGTTCACCGAGCCCCAGGTATCCGTGACCCCCAACGGACTGCTCCCCATGGAACCGCTGCCCATCGACGGGCGTTTGCGCAAGGCGGCCCTTCGCATGCCCGACGAGATCGAGGAGGCCAGCGGCTTTACGCTCTTCGGTCGACGCATCAAGTCGCTCATTTACACCACCGACGTGGCCGTCATCCGCAACTCCAATGCCGATGCTGTCTTTGCCGTTTACCCCTTCACGCCGCAGCCGGCCATTACGCAGGCGCTGTTGACCGTCGCCGAGTGCCCGGTCTTTGTGGGCGTAGGCGGCGGAACTACGACCGGTAAGCGCTCCGTGCAGATGGCAGCTGTCTCCGAGATGCAGGGCGCAGCGGGCTGCGTGGTCAACTCCCCCGCCACTGCCGAGATGGTCGAGCACATCACCAATATCGCCGACATCCCCGTCATCGCCACGGTCGTTCGCTGTGACGACGATGCTCACGCCAAGGTGCGCGCCGGAGCCAAGATTCTCAACATCGCCGCCGGCAAAAACACGCCCCAGGTCCTGCGCGAGCTGCGCGAGCACTATCCCAACCTGCCGCTCATCGCGCCGGGCGGCAAGACGCCCGAGAGCATCCGTGAGACCATCGCCGCCGGCGCCAACGCCATCATCTGGACGCCGCCTTCGGCCCAGCAGTTACAGACCGACATGATGCAGCGTTATCGCAAGATGAAGGAAGACGCCACACCTGTCATCTCGCGCGACGATGTGCCCATTATCGACCAGGTCGCCGCCGCCGAGGTCAGCCAGGTCGAGAACATGAATCCCGATGTGCCGATTCCCGACGAAGTCATCGAGCGCGTCGCTTCGATCCACGAGCGCGTCGAGGAGCATCGCGCCAACCGCGGCCTCAAGCCGTCACTGCACGGCTTCTTCTTCCGCGGAAAGAAACGCTAGCCGCAACAGCAAGGCCCGCCCCACAAACGTGAGGCGGGCCGTTTTCGTTTGAGCAATCACGCAGCGATGTGATGGGGCAAATTAATCCACGCGCTTGTCGCCCATAAAGAAGAGCGCCACCGTACCAGGTCCGGTATGCGAGCCAATCAGAGTACCGATGTCATTGATCTCAATCTTGCCTTTAAGCTGCGGAACCTGTTCCTCAATCAGCGCCGCGACCGCCTCGGCATCCTCGCGGCACGCCGAGTGCGACATGATGCACTTACCCGAATAATCCGCACCGTCCTGCACGTGTGCCATCATGGTCTTAGCCATCTCGGAAATCGCGCGCTTCTTAGTGCGAATCTTCTCACGTGGCGACAGCTTGCCGTCGCAATCGACCGTCATAAGCGGGCAAATCTTAAGCGCCGTGCCGATGATCGCACTCGCAGCCGAAATGCGACCGCCTCGTAGGTAGCTCGACAGATCGGTCGAGAAGAACCAGTGGTGCAGGTTGAGTTTGTGCTCCTCGATCCAGGCAGCCGTCTCGTCGAGTGAAGCCCCGCTATCGCGCACGTCGGCGGCATATTCCAGCAACAGGCCAAAGCCCGAAGACGCCGCCAGCGAATCGATGACGCGCACCTTGCCGTCCTGGGGATAGCGATCCGCGAGCATCTGCGCCGCAACGCAGGCCGATCCATACGTGCCCGAAATACCCGACGACAACGTCAGGTGCAGCACGTCTTTACCCTCGGCAACAAATGGCTCCCAAAACTCCTCGTACTCACCCACGCTCACCTGAGACGTCTTGGGCATGGCACCCGCGGCAATCTGGGCAAAAAACTCGTCCGGTGTAATCGACTGATACAGATCGTCCGTATAGACAACATCGTCGATCTCGTAATGAAAACGCACGACAGGGATATTGCGCGACGCAAAGAACTCACGGGTTCGGTCGGCGGCGGATTCACAGGTCAGGACAAAATCACTCATATGAGGCTCCTTACTCATTGCTGCGCAAATTATCGCACAGTGAGCCTACATACGGTACATATGTCCACTATTTACCAAATCGAACCAAAAATAGCGAACATCTTTACCACCATCGTTTCCACCGACCCCACGCATAAATATCTGAGAAAACACCCTCTGTCGTCTCCACCCAACCGACACATCTACCTTCACTAAATCGATTTACCAAACCGTTCAGCCGACAATTCAGCCGCTGGCGCAAAATCGAAACAAAAGCGGCACATACTGATAAACGTTTGACGTTGTATATCAGTTTTACCAGCCCCATCGGAAGGTGTTTCATGGTCGCATTCGATCGCAACCCGCAAGACTTCAAGTATCTGCGCCTGCTGTCGAGACAGTTCCCCACCGAACAATCCGCATTTACCGAGATCATCAATCTCTCGGCCATCCTCAACCTACCCAAGGGCACCGAGCATTTTATGAGCGACGTGCATGGTGAGTACGAAGCCTTTATGCACATCCTCAACAACTGCTCGGGCGTCGTGCGCGAGCATGTCGACGAGATTTTTGGCGACACGCTCTCCTTTGACGAAAAGGGCGAGCTGTGTACGCTCATCTACTACCCGCGCGAGAAGATCGACCTGGTCCGCAGCCGGCGCGAGGACTCGCCAACCTGGTACAAGACGATGCTTGACCAGCTCATCATGGTCGCTCGCTCGCTTTCAAGCCGCTACACGCGCTCCAAAGTGCGTAAGGCCATCCCGCGCGATTACGCCTACATCATCGACGAGTTGTTGCACACGCACCCGGACGAGAACAACTATCGCGTGCGCTATCACGAGCGCATCGTTGAGTCCATCCTAGAAACCGCAAGCGCCGACGACTTTATCGAGTCGCTCGCTTCGCTCATCAAGCGCCTGGCCGTCGACCACCTGCACCTGGTGGGCGACATCTTCGACCGCGGTGGCGGCGCGGCCAAGATTATGGACCGTCTGCTCACCTACCATTCACTCGACATCCAGTGGGGCAACCACGACCTGCTGTGGATGGGCGCTGCGGCCGGTGAGCCCGCCTGCATCGCCACGGTGTTGCGCAACAACCTACGCTACGACAACTACGAGATCCTCGAGAACGATTACGGCATCTCGCTGCGTGAGCTTGTCGCCTTTGCCGATGCCACCTACACCGCCGGTGAGTCCATCACCCCGCTGATCAAGGCCATCAACGTGCTGCTCTTTAAGCTCGAGGGCCAGATTATCCAGCGCCACCCCGAGTTCGATATGACCGATCGCCTGCTACTCGACAAGATCGACCACGACACCGGCACGGTCACGCTCGCCGACGGCAGCGTGTGGCCGCTCACGACCAACGACTTCCCCACCGTCGACCCGGCAGACCCCTACACGCTCACGCCCGAGGAGCAGCACATCATCGACAAGCTCGTGTCCGAGTTTGTCACCGCCGATCACCTGCATCGCCATATCGATTTCCTCTATTCCCATGGCTCGATGTACAAGGTCGCCAACGGCAACCTGCTCTTCCACGGCTGCGTTCCGCTCAACGAAGACGGCACCTTTAGCAGCATGAACTGCTTGGGCACCTGGCACGCTGGCCGCGATTATCTCGATTTTTGCGACCACATCGCCCGCCGCGCCTGGCGCGTGGGCGACCGCGACGCTCTCGACTGGATGTGGTACCTGTGGATTGGCTTTAACTCACCCGCCAGCGGACGCCTGGTGCGTACCTTTGAGCGCGCCTATATCGCCGATAAGAGCACCTGGGTCGAGCCGATGGACCCGTACTTTACGCTTACCAAGTCGCCCTCGGTCTGCGATGACATCATGCGCGAGTTTGGCGTCGCGCCCATGGCATGTTCGCCGACCGGCCACATCATCAACGGCCACACGCCCGTTAAAACCACCAAGGGCGAGCAGCCCATCCGCGCCGAGGGCAAGCTGCTGGTCATCGATGGCGGCTTCTGCCGCGCTTACCATCCCAAGACGGGTATCGCCGGCTATACGCTCATCTCGAGCTCGCGCGGCTGCCGCCTCAAGTCGCACCGGGCCTTTACGACGGTTGCCGAGGCACTCACGCGCAACGTGGACATCGAAAGCGAGACCAACCGTTTTGACCAAGCAGACCGTCGCCGCATGGTAAGCGACACCGATACTGGCGCCAAGATCCGCAGCCAAATCCAGGACCTGCGTCAGCTGCTCGATGCATATAGAAACGGTGCTATCGAGGAGCGCGCCTAGCACCACCCGCGGGGATTGGCTAAACTTGCTAAGTTTGTCATCCCCACGGCGCCCCGGCGCCGGCTTAAGGCAGGTACCATGCAAAAGCTCCTTGCGCAGATCATGAAATTTGGCGTCGTCGGTGTCATTGCCACGGTTATCGACTTTGGCATTATGAATCTGCTCCACTACGGTCTGGGCCTCAACATCCTAATCGCCAACACCAGCGGCTTTATCATCTCACTCATCTTTAACTACCTCGCAAGCATGAAATACGTGTTTGCGCACAAGGAAGGCATGAGCCGCCGCCGCGAGTTCATCATCTTTGTCGTGCTGTCCGTGATCGGTTTGGTGCTCAACGATGGCATCGTGCTGGCGCTCAACGCCGGCCTGGGACTCGAGGCCAATATCGCCAAGATCTGTGCCACCGCGCTTGTCATGGTCTACAACTTTGTGACCCGAAAAATCTTCCTGGAGGGCGACGAGACAAAATAGCTCGAAACCCCTGCAGCATTACGGCGCCCACGGACGACGCGCACTCAGCGCAGTATCGTCCGTGGGTGTCGCTCGTTTACGGGCAAATTTTCAACGTTTGCGGATTAGCTCTTGAAAATTTGGCGAGTTCATATAGTTCTTGGCAAAGACCTTACGTTTCCCTTGTAAAAGCTCTAAAGTATCCTCTGCTCGATTCATCAACGCATTGGATGTGATTACGTGCGCAAGGCGCTGGCACAACCTCATACCAAGCAGTTCCTCAAGTTTGCTGTCGTGGGTCTTATCTCCTTTGGCATCGACTGGGGCATGCTCATTGCGCTCGTCGAGCTGTTCCACCTTGACTTTTTGATGAGCACCACGGTTTCGTTTATCACGTCCGTCGTGGTCAACTACTGGCTCAGCATGAAGTACGTGTTCGACCACCGCGAAGGCATGAGCCGCAAGCGCGAGTTCACGATCTTCACCATCCTGTCGGTGATCGGCCTGGGCCTCAACGACCTGTACATGTTTGTGGGCGTCACGTTTTTGAGCATCGGCTACCAGGCCATGAAGGCCATCGCCACGTTCCTCGTCACCTGGTACAACTACTTCAGCCGCCGCTTCTTCCTCGAGGGCGCACGGTCATAGTCGATTCACTATTTGCTTGAATGTATAACCGGTTGGAATTCCCATTCCAACCGGTTTTTTGTTTGCAGAGCCTGCCGAGGAAAGCGCACAAGGCGGGCCGCAGCGTCGGAATGGGTAGTAGTTTCCCCATGGTCGCCCCGCGGAAAGCGCGTCCCAGATTGCAGCCTCAGAACGGGACACAGCTTCCGCAACGTGGCTCTAGCGGAAAGCGCATCCCAAAATCGATGCCCAATACGGTCCGCAGCTTCCCAATGGGCGCTGCTTCGGAAAGTCTATCCCGGAATGAGCCCTCAGAGCGGAACACGCTTTCCGAAACCCGCCCCAACGGGAAGCTGCGTCCCGGAATTCGCCTACAGGGCGGGATGCAATTTCCGGTTGAGCCTCGATTGGGAAATGACGTCCCATTCGTATAAAAACGGGCGTCTCGGATGTTTGTCCGAACCGCCCGTTTGATGCGATATGTCGAGGCCCCTAGCCTGTCACGTAATACCAGACCACGTTGTCGCCGTTTGAGAGAACGTAGTTGCTGCAGGCTGTCATGGGCGTTGTGCCGTTGACGGAATAACACCAGCCGCTACCGCTTCCATAGTTTTCATCCTTCTCGGCCAGGCCACCGATGGCGGCAACATAAGTGCCAAACGACGAGCCACGCGCATTTATAGAAATACCCAGCGCGCAGAGAGCGTCGTAGGCAGTTGCTCCCTCATTAAAGGTGTAGGTACCACCAGCGGACACAGGATTGCCCACAGCGCTCGAAGTAACCGAGACAGTCACGGTAACGTAGCTAGACTCCTGAGAGACGCTCTGGTTGCCCGAGGGGGCATTACTGTTATCAGGAACGGCAGAAGGCCCACCGGACGTTGCCGAATTCTGAGAAGCCGACTGACTGTTGTCAGTCTTTTTATTTCCTGCTCCTTTTTCGCCGGACTTCTTGCTATCCGAGTTCTTGTCCGATTCCTTGTCCGAAGACTCGGAATCTTTCTTGGAGTCAGATTTGTCAGAACCCCTAGACCCGTCATTCGTATCATCAGAAGATTTGGAATCCTTGGACCCGGCCTTGCCCGAAGCGACAGTCGAGCCGGACCCATTGCCATCCTTGGCGACGATGCTCTCCCCCGCCACGGTCTGGACGATCCAATCAATGGACCAAGCACCGCTCTCGGAGGGATGAACAAAGCCCAGAGAGACCACGATCAGAACGACGCATGCGGCAGTCAGAACGCCAAGGAGCGCCTTCCGTCGAGGAGCGGACGCCGCCGAAGCGGCGCCCTTTTGCTTTGGATCATCGAGCTGGATAAACGAGGAGTCGGGCTGTTGCCCGTTGGTCTCCTTGGGCTTATCGGGCATTACCGTCACCCTTGCCGCGCTTGGTCAGCACGAAGACGGCGATGAGCGCAAGGCCAATCACGCCGGCGGCGATGCCAACGATGGCGAGCGGGTTGGTGCCCGTCTCCTGCTCGGAAGCACCAGAGGACTTCTTAGCAGTGGTCGTGGAAGCAGCGCCCGTATCGGACTTGGAATCGGACTTCTTGTCGGACTTGCTGTCCTTCTTCTCAGACTTCTTCTCATCCTTCTTGTCGGACTTATCGGAGCCCTTCTTGTCGGACTTGTTTTCCTTGGTCTCGGTCTTGGTCGACACCGTCGTCTTGGTCACCGGCTTCTGACCCGGGGCGATAGCGCCGCCGGCCTGCGGGCCCTTAGAGCCGGAACCAGCGCCGGAACCCGTACCAGTGCCCGTGCCGGTACCAGTACCAGAACCGCTGCCGCCGCTGGAGCCAGAACCGCCATTGTCACCAGAATTGGTGGCATTCTTGGTCCACTTGGCATACAGCGTCAGATCGGCCGTCACCGGCGTACTGAAGTCATACGCTTGCGTGCACGCCTCATCGGTATACCAACCGCCGAAGGTATAGCCCTTGCGACGCGGTTTTACAGCAGGCTCCGTAGCAGTTTTACCAGCCTTAATACGTTGGGAATCGAGCACAATAGAATCTGCACCATTTGCGTCAAACGAGACAGTATAGCGATTGACCTTCTGGCCATTTCCCTTAATCGCGAACAACTTGCCCGAATCGTTAGCGTAGTAGAGTGAACCATCAGAACCGACCGAAATCGACGACATGCAGTACTGCTGGTTCTCGGCCGACGGTCTATAGAGCAGCTCAGCCTCTTCGTCACCTATGCGATAGCGATAAATGCCGCCAGGATTATTGTTGGACGTAAAGTATACATAGGTATGACCATCTTGAATGGAAACCACAGGCTGTGACTTAACATCGCCGCTGCCCGTAAAACCACTTGCAGAAGAATCCTCGCGGATGAAGTTACCGTCTGCCTTATAAATTGAATAATCGACCGTAAGCGTATCGGCGTCGATAATTGCAAGCTGACCATAGTGGCTCGTAAGACTGTTTTGGGGACCGCCCATAAAGGACTCAATCGACGTGCCGCCAACTACAATCTTACCGTTGACAAACACGGGTGTAGAGGTCGAGCTGCTGCCAAACGTAACTTTACCCAGTTCTGAAAGGGCCCCATCATTAGCGATAGCAATTTTATGGAGCGTGCCATCGGCACTCACAACGTAAGCAGTAGCCCCATCAACAAGCACGTTCGCGCGAACGCGATCGGCGATCTTAAGCTTTGCTACGGTCTTTCCAGTCGAAGGATCAACCGTGCTGACAGTGCCTGAATCATCCGCGATAACGCCATAGTCGCCCGAGAACGCCATGCCAGCCCAGTAATAGCCCGTGCTGTTTTCATTCTTGTGCTGCCACATGACTTTACCGTCAGAAATACGAACACAAAGCAGGTAGCCGTCACTCGAGTCAATCCAATCGGCCGAAGCGGTACCAAAATAGGCATAGCCATCGCGAACCGAAACAGAAGCAAGCGACTGCTGCGCGCCATCGGGACCGGCCGGCAACCCATCGGTAACCCAAACCGTCGCAAGCACATCAACCGTTAAGGCCTGAAGACGACCGCCTGAAAGCGGAACAAGCACAACACCATTGGTATATACCATGCGTGAGGTGGAATCAATTGCAGCAGCCAAAGGTGACTCTAGAACGGTCTTGCCCGTCTCGACATCCTTTTTGAGCAATTTAGAACCAACTGCCACATAGAGATAGTCACCGATCAGCAACGCATCGGAAACACCCTTATTGCCGTCCGCACGCGTCTTAAGCTCGCTTACCCATTTCTCATCTGCATCCTTAGTGGGCACAGGTGCGTCGGTAACCTTGTCGGCACTTGTAAAGCCCGACCAGTCGCTATCCCAGTTAGGGCGTGCAGCGCTCGGATTAAGAACAACGTTGTCGACACCGGGCAAAGTATCCCCAGGGGCGTAAGCCCAAACGACCTTATCGCCCGACTTAAGCACGTAGTCGTTATCGAGTTGAGTTCCAGGAACGCCGTTGACAAAGAACGACCAAGCGCCGGACAGCTCGGTACCATCAAGCGGAGAAACGAGGCTATGGACACCCCAATAGCCGAATTGGTCGTACATCTTGGACTCGATGCCAAGGGCGTCGAAATAGGTAGCGGAGGCATCCTTGATCGACGTGCCCTTAACAAACACCTGGGTCGACGGGCTCGTCCAACGCTGAGCCATCCCGGCCTTTTTGCCAATAATCTCCATCGTGACGGAAACCTGCTCGGGCGCGGGGTCGCCGTACTTCGAGTAGCACCAGACGACGGAGTCGCCGTCCTTGAGCGTGTAGCCGCCCGCGCCGGCGTCGGAGGCGCTGCCGTTGACGAACAGCTGCCAGTAAGCGCCGGTCGCCGAGTCGTAGGCGAGCGTGCGGCCGGAGTCGAAGGGCGACGTGATCGAGTTGAGTGCCCAGCCCCAGCTGCCGTTGGGGTTGTAATCGGCCTTGAGGCCGGCACGCTTGAACAGCTGCTCGGAGAGGTCGGCCGCGGTCGAGCCCTCCTCCAGCGTGATCCGCTGCGCGGCGGCCCAGGTCTGCTGGGCGCCCTTGGCGTCGGTGCCGACGACGGAGCACGTGGCAGAGACCTGAGCGACAGGCGCGGGGTCGCCGTACTTCGAGTAGCACCAGACGACGGAGTCGCCGTCCTTGAGCGTGTAGCCGCCCGCGCCGGCGTCGGAGGCGCTGCCGTTGACGAACAGCTGCCAGTAAGCGCCGGTCGCCGAGTCGTAGGCGAGCGTGCGGCCGGAGTCGAAGGGCGACGTGATCGAGTTGAGTGCCCAGCCCCAGCTGCCGTTGGGGTTGTAATCGGCCTTGAGGCCGGCACGCTTGAACAGCTGCTCGGAGAGGTCGGCCGCGGTCGAGCCCTCCTCCAGCGTGATCCGCTGCGCGGCGGCCCAGGTCTGCTGGGCGCCCTTGGCGTCGGTGCCGACGACGGAGCACGTGGCAGAGACCT
>CABRIB010000054.1 GCA_902470915.1 uncultured Collinsella sp.
ACAGTCCCTTTGTCGCATTCCATATCGCCGCGGTGGCCTAAAGACTGTATAAATCTTTATCTAGCTGGGAAAACAGTGCATTAAAACATGGGCCGATTACCTATAATCCCTTCGAACATTAAAGTTGGGAGGAAACCGGCTTATGGAACAAAAGGCCAAGGAGGCAGCCTCGCACGCTGCGATTCCTGTGAGCATCTCGGCGATGCTCGTCACGCTGGGCGTGGTGTACGGCGATATCGGCACCAGCCCTATGTATGTAACCAAGGCGCTCGTTGCCGGCAACGGCGGCATCGGAAGTGTGACGGAGGAGTTCGTGCTTGGCGCGCTCTCCCTTGTCGTGTGGACGGTCACGCTGCTGACCACCATCAAGTATGTGCTCATCTCGCTGCGCGCCGATAACCATGGTGAGGGCGGCATCTTTGCCCTGTACAGTCTGGTCAAGCGCTGCGGCAAGTGGCTTATCATCCCCGCCATGCTGGGTGGCGCCGCGCTGCTCGCCGACGGCATCCTGACACCTGCCGTTACCGTTACCACGGCCATCGAGGGCCTGCGCACCATCCCGGCGGTCCATGCCGTGCTGGGCGATGACCAGGGTCGCGTCGTCGCCATTACGCTCGCCATCATCATCGTGCTCTTCTTGGTACAGCGCATCGGTACGGCCAAGATCGGTCACGCCTTTGGCCCCATCATGACGCTGTGGTTCCTGTTCCTGGGCGGCACGGGTCTGTTCTTTGTCTTCCAGCACCCCGCCGTGCTGCTGTGTCTCAACCCGGTTCGCGGCATCGCCTTTTTGCTGAGCTCCAACAACCACGCGGGCATCATGATTCTGGGCAGCTGCTTCCTCGCCACCACCGGTGCCGAGGCGCTCTACTCCGACATGGGCCACGTCGGCCGCGGCAACATCTACGCTACCTGGCCGTTCGTTAAGTGCTGCCTGCTGCTTTCCTATATGGGCCAGGGCGCTTGGCTTATGAACAACGCCGCCAACCCCGAGCTCATGGGCATTGCCGATCTCAACCCGTTCTACCAGATGCTCACCCCGGGCCTGCGCCCGTTTGCCGTCGGCCTTTCCACCGTCGCGGCCATCATTGCCTCGCAGGCGCTCATCACCGGCGCATTCTCGCTGGTGTCCGAGGCCAGCCGTCTGGACCTCATGCCGCACATGCAGGTCTTCTACCCTGCCGAGACCAAGGGCCAGCTCTACATCCCCATGGTCAACAACGTCATGCTCGTAGGCTGCGTCATCGTGGTGCTGCTGTTCCAGAACTCGGCGCATATGGAAGCCGCGTACGGCCTTGCCATTACGCTGACTATGATGTGCACCACGCTGCTGCTCTTCTTCTACCTGCACGAGGAGCGCAAGCTCAAGGTTGCTCCGTGGATCTTCGCGGCCTTCTTCCTTTTGCTCGAAGGCTTCTTCTTCGTGAGCTCACTCACCAAGTTCTTCCACGGCGGCTACTTCACCATCCTCATGGCTGCACTCATCATGGGCATTATGGTGTGCTGGTACAACGGCACGGCGGTCGAGCAGCGCCAGTTTACGCTGCTGCCGCTGCGCAGCTACCTGCCGCAGCTCAAGCGCCTGCGCGACGACGACCGTTACGAGCGCATGAGCGACAACGTCGTGTACCTGACCAAGGACACCCATACCGACTACATCGACCGCGATATCGTCTATTCGATCTTGGACAAGCATCCCAAGCGCGCCCGCGCCTGGTGGTTTGTGAATGTCGAGACCATGGACGAGCCGCACACCTTTGCCTATTCGGTCGAGACGTTCGGCACCGACTACGTGTTCCGCGTGCATCTGTACCTGGGCTACAAGATCAACCAGCGCGTCAATGCCTACCTGCGTCAGGTTGTTCAGGACCTGGCTGCCACCGGCGAGCTGCCGGCGCAGACGCATGACTACTCGGTCTACAAGGATCCGGGTAACATCGGCACGTTCAAGTTCGTCCTGATTCGTAAGCTTCTGGCGCCTGAAAGCGATGTGGAGCCGAGCGAGCGTACGGCCATCACGCTCAAGTACATCATTCGCCGCGCCGCCGGCACGCCTGCACGCTGGTACGGCCTGGAGAACTCCAACGTGAGCTTTGAGTACGTGCCGCTGTTCACCAAGTTCAAAGCCGTGAACAAGATGCAGCGCCTGGCCCCCAACGAGCGGCCGTAGACGTCGGCGGCTACACGGAGTTGGTTTTTGATGGACAAGATTGAGGCCGGGGAGGTAAACATGGATACAAAGATGCTTGATGGCCGCGAGGTGGTTGCCGAGCTGGTACGTGAGGCGCGTGTCGACGCCGCCGAAGATCGGTTCTTTACGAATCGTGCCAACATGGACATGGCCGACCGCGTGATCTCGATCGTGGCGCTGGTATTTGGAGCGGTGTGCGTGTGTGCCCTGCTCGCGCACGTGCTGTTTGTCTAGCGACCGCAGGCTGCAAAGGCTTTACACTTGGAACCACCACAAGGGAAACCACCACAAAGGTGCCTGTCCCCTGTGGTGGTTTTTGTTTTTGAGAGAGGGGCGGGGCGCTGATGGACGTCCGTACGGACGGTGATATTGCCGATAGCTTTTGGTGGCGGCGCACAACGCTGACGCGCCGCACTCCTCTGTATGACGCCTGCGTATCGGTGGGGCTGCTGGTCGCGGCGACGATTGTGGGCGCGCTGCTCGACCATCCGGGTCTCGCGCCGAGCATCATGATCGTCTATGTGTTCGCCGTTCAGCTGTGCGCATTCTTTACCTGGAGTCGCCTGTATTGCTTGCTGAGCTCGGCTGCCGCCGTGGCGCTCTACAACTTCTTGTTTGTCGACCCGCGCTACTCGCTGTCGCTTATCGACCGCGGCTATCCCGGCATGTTCTTCATCATGTTTGTGGTCTCGCTCGTGTCGAGCTCGATTGCCTTGGCCCTGCGCCGTGCCCTGGCGCAGGCCGCTGCCAGCGACCGCCGCACGCATATGGTGCTCGAGACCAACCGCATGCTGCAGCGGTGCGCCGATCAGCAGCAGATTGTCCATGCCATGGCAACGCAGCTGGCGCGTCTTTCGGGCTGTCCGGTCGTGTGGTACAGCGCCGACGCCGAGGGCGATGACCTGCTGCCGCGTGCGACATACACGGCCGTGGGCGATGCCGCGCCGGTGCACGAACTGGCGCCGCAGATGCCGCCGCGGCTCTCGGCGTCCGCTTATGTGGGAACGCCGCTCGATGCCACTTATGGCGGCTCGGCGTTTTATGGCATCTACCTGACGGTTCGCACGGGCGACGGCTTCGTGCGCTCGAGCGACCCCGCCTCGGTGGTGGGCGTGCTGGCTATCGTTGCCGAACCCGACGTGCTAACGCACGAGGAACGGACACTTGCCGATGCCATCGTGAGCGAAGGCGAGCTGGCGCTCGATCGCGCCCGCGCCATGGAGGCCCGCGAGGAGGCGGCGGTGCTCGCCAAAAACGAGCAGCTGCGCGCCAACCTGCTGCGCTCCATCTCGCACGACCTGCGCACACCGCTTACCAGTATTTCGGGTAATGCCGACGTGCTGCTCGACCAGGGCTCGACCGGCACCGCCGTGCTCGATGCCCAGACGCGCCGCGGCCTGCTTCTATCCATTCGCTCGGATGCGCTGTGGCTCAACGCCACCGTCGAGAATCTGCTCGCCATCACCAAGCTCGAGGGCGGCGGTATGCGTCTGTCGACTACGCTCGAGCTCATGGACGATATCGTCGAGGAGGCGCTGCGCCACGTGAACCCTGCCGTGCGCGAGCACGACCTTAAGGTGGTGGCGTGCGATGAGCCGGCGCTCGTCAACGTCGATGCGCGCCTGATGGTGCAGCTGGTGGTCAATCTGGTGAACAACGCCATCACCTATACGCCCGCAGGCTCGCATATCATGATTTCGATTAGCGTCGACGATGGACGCGTGGCGTGCTCGGTGGCCGATGACGGCCCGGGCATCGCACCCGAGGACCGCGAGCGGATCTTTGAGTCGTTCTACACCGCCAACCACGGTCTGGCTGACAGTCACCGCAGCGTGGGCCTGGGTCTTTCGCTCTGCCGCTCCATTGCGCTGGCGCATGGCGGTAGCATAGAGGTTGCCGCGGCGGACCCGCACGGCTCGGTCTTTACGATTGAGCTTCCTGCCGCCGACGTTTCGTTTGATAAGGAGTAGCGCTGTGCCGAACTCTGCCGTAAAACCGCTCATCTTGGTCGTTGAGGACGACCCCGCCGTCCGCAATCTTATTGTTGCCGCGCTCGAGGCGCACGGCTTGCGCCATATGGCTGTGGAGACCGCCCATGCCGCTATCGCCGCCGCCTCGTCGCAGACGCCGAGCATCGTGCTGCTCGATCTGGGCCTGCCCGATATGGACGGCGTCAAGGTGGTGGAGTCGGTGCGCGCATGGTCGGGCATGCCGATTATCGTGGTCTCGGCGCGCAGCGAGGATGCGGACAAAATCCGCGCGCTCGATGCCGGTGCCGACGACTATCTGACCAAGCCGTTTTCGGTCGAGGAACTGCTCGCGCGCATTCGCACGACGCTCAGACGCCTTTCGTATGCGCAAACGGGCGGCGTTGTCTCCGAGGGCTCGTTCGATACCGGTGAGCTGCATATCGATTTTGATGCCGGCATCGCCGCGATGGATGGCGAGGAGTTGCACCTGACGCCAATCGAGTACAAGCTCCTGTGCCTGCTGGCACACAACGCCGACAAGGTGCTGACGCACCAGTTTATTTTGCACGAGATTTGGGGCACGGCAACTAAGAGCGACTTGGCGAGCCTGCGTGTCTTTATGGGCACGCTGCGCAAGAAGATCGAGTCCGACCCCGCGCACCCGCGCTATATCCAGACGCACGTGGGTATTGGTTACCGATTGGTCATCCAGGGATAGGTCGGCATCCGCCATCCCATTATGAGTTGCGGTGAAATACGGTCTAAATTTGCCTAATTCCAGGCAAAACAGTCCGTATTCCACCGCAACTTTGTTATTTGCCCTTGGGCTTGCTGGCGTAGAACTTCTTCTTTTTTGGCTTGCCGGCGGGGGAGGGTTTGCCGGCAAAGTTGGACTTGCCGTTGCCGGTCTGCGCGTGCGCGGGCACTGCCGCGCGAGGCTTGCGGGCCTCGGGGTTGCGCAGCTCCTCGACACGCTCGGCAATTTCCTCGGCGCTAAAGCCGACCTCGGCCATGGCGTCCTCGATGGGCAGGCGGCGCACGATGTAGCAGTGGTGCACCTTCTGGTTGCGCGCGAAGTCCTCGGGGATGGTCTGCGCCGTAATGTCCTCCAACACGACGCCCGCGCGCGCGAGCTTGCGCGTCTCGGGGCGGAAGCCACGCAGGTTGCAGCTAAAGATGGCATGTCCGCCCTGTGCGAGCAGGCGCGATACGCCGGCCAAAAGCTCAACATGGTCGCGCTGGACATCCCAGGTGCGGCGGCCCATCTTGGATGAGTTCGAGAACGTGGGCGGGTCGACAAAGATCAGGTCCCAGCGGTTGCGCGTCTGGCGCTGGTCGCGAATCCAGGCGAGCACGTCGTCGCGCACAAAATGATGCTGCGGACCAACAAAGCCGTTCTGGCGCATATTGCGCTCGGCCCAGTCCAGGTAGGTGTTGGAAAGGTCGACCGTCACGGTCTCCTCGACGCCGCCGTCTGCCGCATAGCAGGTGGCGGTGCCGGTGTAGGCGAACAGATTGAGGAAGCGGCGTGCCTGTTTGGCGTGCTCGCGCACCAGGTTGCGGGTGATGCGGTGATCCAAGAAGATGCCTACATCCAGGTAGTCATCAAAGTTGACGGCAAAGGTGAGTCCGCCCTCTTCGATGAGCGGCAGGCGACGGCGCGCGATGTTGGCGCGCTCGCCCGAGCCGCCCTTGCCGGCGCCCTGCTTGCTGTACTGCGAGCCGCCGCGTGAGCGCATGCGGGCCTTGGCGTGCACATGCTCGGCGGGAACATCTAGGATGCGCGGCGCGATGGCCAAGATGTCGAGCATACGGGCCTGGGCCAGCGCGGGATCGATGGTCTTGGGCGCGGCGTATTCGGCGATGACGAGCCAGCGGCCCGGCGTCTGCGGGCAGCCCTCGTACAGGTCGATGGCGGCGGAGTAGTCGGGCAGGTCGGCATCGTAGACGCGGTAGCAGCTCACGCCCTCGCGCTTTGCCCACTTGCGGCGCAGACGGGCATTCTTGCGCAGGCGGTTGGCGAACTGCTCGGACTCGGGGATGAGCACGGGCAGCGGCTTGCCGTCACCCAAGTCGAGCGTGGCGGCAGGTTCGGGCATGGAGGAAGCGGCGGCTTCGCCGTTGGCTTCGTTGGCATCCGCAACCTCGGCCTCGGCATCCGCGCTGGTCGCAGCCTCAAACACTGCGGCGGCGTGGTCGAGCGAGGGCCAAACCTCAAGAGCCGCCTCCTCGTTATTGGGCATGACGGCGATGGAACGCGCGGGCTCGGCATGGAGCGCGCGGGCCAGCAATTCGTCGTGGGTGAGCGCGGCGACCGGTGCCGAAGCGAGTTCGGGCGCGCGGCGCAGCTCGCCGACCAGCGTCATGGCGTCGTGCATGAGCGAAAGCGGGGTCTCGGTGGTGTCTGCGACCACGGCGGCACCGGCGACGGCACCCGCATGGTCCAGCACGGTGGCGGGCTTGGCGGCGCAAAAGTCGACAAAACGCTTGTAGCCAGCGCTCTTGACCATGTGCTCGGCGGTCTTGCGGGCGGCGGGGTCGATGTCTACGGCCACGATGCGCGCCTGCCGCTCGCGCGCCGCCGCCTCGCGCTCGCGCGCCTCGGCAAGCAGCTGCTCCCACAGGGCGGCGTCGTGCAGCTGCCAGCCCTCAAAGCCCCAGCGCTCGCGTGCAGCGCCCGGGGCGCGGTCGGTCAGAATGTTCACGGCTTCCAGCAACAGGCCGCCGCCGGCGCACGAGGCATCGATCAGCGTGGGAAGGGCTTCGTTCTCGTAATCGTCGGCTGTCAGCTCGCGCTCGCATAGTGCGGTCCAGCCGACCTGCGCCAGCACCAGGGCGGCGTAGTCGGGGCGCAACACGTGCGCGCCCTCGCCGGCGCGGGTCGCTGCGGGCGGCAGACGCTTGAACAGCGGATCGCCTGAAAGGTCCAGGCTTATGCTCGCGCGGCGCTGGCGCAGCGAAAGCAGCAGGTGAACATCGGGATCGGCGGCATCGACATCGGCGCGACGGCCCGTGGTCTCGGCCAGGCGGTCGCACAGCGCGTCTTTGGCGCGCAGGGCAGAGAAGCGCGTGTTGCGCAGCTGCTCGGTTACGCCGCGGGCGGTGATGGCGATGGTGGCGCCGGGGCGGACGATGCTCTCCCAGGCGATGTCGTAAACGCTGTCGTACAGTTCATCGGCATCCTGCGCCTCAAAGCGCCCGAGTACCACGAACACGCGGCTCGCCAGGCGCGACCACAGACAGGCGCGGTAGCCTTCTTCGAGCTCGCCCTCAAACGTGGCGCGGCCCTTCAGCCGGCGAACATGCGAAAGCCCGAGGCATTTAAGCTCATCGGCGAGTGCGGACTCAAAGCCCTCGGGGCAGCTTGCGTAAAATTCCATGGGTGACCTCTCTGGTTGCGTCGCTCCATTATATGATGGATACTTCGTTTACTCTCGCCCCCGAAAGGAACCCATATGATTGATGCGTGCCCCGATTCCGCCGTGCTCTTTTTTGACGTGGACGGCACGCTGACGTCGTTCGATCCCGACAACATGACCGACAAGGACTTTTCGGCGGTTCACCCCTCGCAGGCGGTCGTCGAGGCGTTTCATCGTCTGCGCGACGCGGGACACCATGCATTTATCTGCACGGGTCGTCCCTTGTGGCTGATTGCCGATGGCCTGCGCGCGCTGAACCCGGCGGGTGTCGTTGCCATGGCGGGAGCGACGCTCGAGGTCGAGGGCCGCGTGGTGCATGAGGACTGCTTTGACGAGGACGTTATTGAGGAGCTTGCGCGCCGTATGGCCGCGGCAGGGATTGAGGCCTTTTTCGAGACCAACGTGGCTACTTTTGCCCTGGAACCCGCGGGTGTTGAGCAGTCGTCTCTGATCGGCACTTCTGTGGTGCACAGCACCGAGGAAATGCGCGTCGACGGCAGTCTGCGCGTGGGCAAGGTATGCCTCAGTGTGCCCAGTTTGGCTCGCGTGGCCAACGATGACGGCTTTATCGATCGCGAGTTTGAGCTGTGCAACACCGGTGGCCAGAATCGCGAGCTGAGCCCCAAGGGCATTGACAAGGGCGTGGGCGTGGCGCGAGCGCTGGAATACCTGGGTCGCACCGGCAACGCGCGCACCTTTGGCTTTGGCGATTCCGGCAACGATCTGGGTATGCTCGCCGCTGTCGAGACGGCCGTGGCCATGGGCAACGCTATGCCCGAGGTCAAGGCGCTCGCCGACTACGTGACTGATGATGTCGCACACGACGGCACCGTCACAGCGATGCAGCATTTCGGCCTCATCTAATGAATCCCACGTTCTGACGTTTGCTCAAACTGCGACTCTTTGCTTTTGCATGCTCAATCGATTTATCAAACCAAACACTGAGGTGTTTATACCGTTCGCCGAGAAGATAAAAAACCGCAGCTCACGCCTTGATAAACGTAGGTAAAGTGTTTAGCAGTTTATCGGCCGTATGCTAGCGAAAGGAATCAGGCAGATGGCAATCAAGGTGTTCGCTGACGGTGCAAACCTCGAGGGCATGCTCGACATGTACGAGAACGGCAACGTTCAGGGTTTCACGACCAACCCGTCCCTTATGAAGAAGGGCGGCGTGACGGATTACCGCGCGTTTGCCAAGGAGGTCCTGGCCCACATCACCGATGTGTCCGTCTCGTTTGAGGTCTTTGCCGACGACGTCGAGACCATGGAGGTCGAGGCGCGCGAGATCGCTACCTGGGCCGAGAACGTCTACGTCAAGATTCCGTGCGTGACTACCAAGGGCGAGTCCACCGCCGAGCTGGTCCGCAAGCTTTCCGCCGACGGCATCAAGGTCAACGTCACTACCATCTTTACGCCTACGCAGGTCGATGAGATGGTCGAGGCCGTTGACACCGAGACGCCGTCCATTATCTCGCTCTTTGCCGGCCGTATCGCCGATACCGGCGTCGACCCCATTCCGTTTATGACGGAGTCGGTCAAGAAGGCCGCCGCCAAGCCCAACTGTGAGGTCCTGTGGGCGTCCACGCGCGAGCTCATCAACATTTACCAGGCAGAAGCCTGCGGTTGCCAGATCATTACGGTGCCCAACAGCATCCTGGCCAAGCGCAAGAACATCGGTCGCGACCCGTACGAGGTCTCGCTCGACACCGTGCGCGGCTTTGCCAAGGATATCGCCGCTTTGGGCTTCCATATTCTGCCGTAACGCGAACACTGGCTACGCCGCGGGCTGCTCGCCCCGGCCTTTCCTTTCCCTATCGCTCACGCGCTTCGCGAGGGTCGCGCCAGGCAAAGGAAAGGCCGGGGCTGCCGACACGAGCTTGCCAGCAAGTTGGCGCTTGGTTTCCATATCCTGCCGTGGGCAAAGGTACCCCCGCCTGCGCCGTGCAAAATTGAGAGTATTCAGCAAGGTAAAGGCTTTTACCAGTTGGGTGAAGCACGGAACAGCCCCCGTTTTGGCTCTGACGACGCTAAAACGGGGGCTGTTTTTTGCTTTTTCGCCTCTGAGGGGCATCCGGAACGGTGGAATTTGCAGAATACTCGCGATTTTGCACGTCACTACAGGGGGTACCCCTGCTTTGGCGGTTTACTTCCCCTGTACCATGGTGAGCGAGATCTTCTTGTGGTCGCGATCGACCTTTTCGACCCACACCTTGACCGTGTCACCGACGCGCACCACGTCGCTCGGGTGCTTGACAAAGCGGTTGGCCAGCTTGGAGATGTGTACGAGGCCGTCCTGGTGCACGCCCACGTCGACGAAGGCGCCAAAGTCCACAACGTTGCGCACCGTGCCCTTGAGTTCCATGCCGGGCTCCAGGTCGTCGATGGAAAGCGCTGAGCGGCTAAAGACCACCTCGGGTGCGTCGTCGCGCGGGTCGCGACCGGGCTTCTTGAGCTCGTTGACGATGTCGATGAGCGTCAGGGTGCCGCAGTCCAGGTCGCTTGCCAGCGCCGAGATACTGCCCAGGCGGCGCTCGATGTCGGGCACGCCGCCACGGCTGAGCTCGCTGGCTTTAACGCCGGCGCGTTCCAGGACGGACGTGGCCACCTCGTAGCTTTCGGGGTGGACGCTCGTCGCGTCGAGCGGGTTCTTACCGCCGCTGATGCGCAGGAAACCCGCGGCGTTGAGGTATGCCTTGGGTCCCAGCTTGGGGACCTTCTTGAGCTGGCGGCGATCGGTAAAGGCGCCGTTTTCCTCGCGGTAGGCCACGATGTTCTTGGCCACGCTCGGCGTGATGCCCGATACGTATCCCAGCAGGCTTGCGCTCGCGGTGTTTACGTCGACGCCCACGCGGTTGACGACGTCCTCCACCACGTGGCCCAGGGTGCGTGAGAGCTCGGCCTGGTCAAGGTCGTGCTGGTACTGGCCCACGCCGATGGACTGGGGCGGAATCTTGACGAGCTCTGCCAGCGGGTCCTGCAGGCGGCGGCCCAGGCTCATGGCGCCACGCACGGTGACGTCCAGATCGGGATACTCCTGGCTGGCGAGCTCGGAGGCGGAGTACACCGACGCGCCGGCTTCGTTAACGATGGTGTAGCGAAGGCTGGGCGCCTGCTCGGCAATGAACTCCGAGACGACTTCCTCGGTCTCGCGGCTGGCGGTGCCGTTGCCGATGACGATGGTGTTGACGCTGTCCTTTTTGACGAGGCGGGCGAGCTCGCGCTTGGTGCCGGCGACGTCGTGGCGCGGCTTGGTGGGATAGACCACGCCGTGGTCGAGCAGCTTGCCGGTCTCGTCCATGACGGCGACCTTGCAGCCGGTGCGGTAGCCCGGATCGAGCGCGAGCACGCGGGCGCCGCGCACGGGGCGTGCCGAGAGCAGGCCCTCGAGATTCTTGGCAAAGACGTTGATGGCCTCGGTCTGCGCGCGAACGGTGAGCTTGGCGCGGGCTTCGCGCTCCAGCGAGGGGGCCATGAGGCGCTTGTAACCGTCAGCGATGGCGGCGTCAAAGACGGGCGCGAAGACGCCCTGACGGCGGGGCCAACGGCTGCCGAGGCGTGCCGTGGCGGCAGCACCGTCGACGTTCACGCGCACGCGGAGCTTGCCTTCGCGCTCACCGCGGTCGATAGCCAGCACGCGGTGGTTGGGTATACGGCGCAGTGGCTCATCATAGCTGTAGTACGGCTCGTAGGGAGTCTTTTCGGCGGGGTCGGTGGCCTCGACGACGATGTCGGCGGTGTTTTGCGTAAAGGCGCGCAGGTCGGCGACGTTCTCGGGGTCCTCGGCTACCGTCTCGGCCACGATGTCGGCGGCGCCGGCGAGCGCCTTCTCGGGCGTGTCGAAGCCGGCCTCCTCGTTGACGTATGCCGCGGCGGCGTCGAGTGCGCTGCCCTTGGCCGAGGCCTGCATGATGACCATGTTGGCGAGTGGCTCCAGGCCGGCCTCGCGGGCCTTTTGCGCGCGGGTCATGCGCTTTTTGCGGTAGGGCTTGTAGAGGTCCTCGACACGCTGGAGCTGCGTGGCCTCGCGAATCTGCTGTTCGAGTTCGGGCGTGAGCTTGCCCTGGGCGTCGATGAGCAGAATGACGTCCTCTTTGCGCTGCTCAAGATTGCGCAGGTAGGACAGGCGCTCGTCGAGTGCGCGCAGGGCGACGTCGTCCATGCCACCCGTGGCTTCCTTGCGGTAGCGCGAGATAAAGGGAATGGTGTTGCCCTCGTCGATGAGCTTGACGGCTGCCTCGATGTTGTCAGCCTTAAGGTTGAGCTCGCGGGCGAGCTGGGCGATAAGATCCATGGGACTCCTTGCGTTTAAGGTGCGTTTGCAGCACAGGGCTACCAAGGATACCACCCGTCCCAAAAGACTGTTTTGGGCCCGCGTCACGAAAACGGCCTATCTACTACGTTTAACCCATATGGGTCGACCATTCCCCGGTTTTCAGAGAATACGCAAGCCGTCTACCTGCGGTTTTTATTTCGCGAAATTCGGCATGGTTGAGGGCGATCGGTTAAGCGTAGTAGATAGGCCCATTTCGTGGCGAACGAATCAAGCCGAGGTGCAAAATAGCCCCCGCCCCAGAAAAATCGTCGGCAAGGTAGCAAAATGCCCCGCGGGCAGGAGGCTGCTCGCGGGGCAAAGAAGAGGGGCTTGTTGGTGACGGACCGAAGGGTTCGGCATGGGGTTTCTGCCGCGGTCGCTCTTAAGGCATTACAGCTCGACGAGCTGGCCGGTCTCGGCGGCCTCCTTGATAGCGTTGAGAAGCGTGAGCGTCTTAACGTTGTCGGCGGGGGTCACGACGGGCTCGACCTCGCGGCGGACAACCTTCACAAAGTGCTTGAGCTGCATCTTGTGCGGCAGTGCCGGGTCGACGGCCGGAATCTCCATCTGCAGCGGCTTGTGCCAGTTGGAGGCGCCGTCGTAGGAGAACTGGTGCAGGCGGGGCAGCGACAGGGCGCCCTTAGTGCCGCCGATAAAGTAGGCGTCGGCGTCGAAGGGGCGGTACTGCGGGTCCTCGCGAGCGGTTGCCTCCCAGTTCCAGGGGCTGGCGGTGGCGTCGGAGATGGTCATGCTTGCGAGCGCGCCATCGGCAAAACGGACGTTGACCACGGCGGAGTCCTCGGTCTCAAAACCGCGGGCGGCGCTGGACTGCATACCCTGGACGGCAACGGGCTCGCCCAGCAGGTAGCGGAGCAGGTCGACGTCGTGCACCAGGTTGACCAGGATCGGGCCGGCACCCTTCTTGCGGCGCCATTCGACATCGAAGTACTCGTCATTCTTATAGATCATGTAGTGGAAGCTCGACACGGTGAGCTTGCCCAGCTCGCCGGACTCGATGATCTCCTTGGCCTTGTTGACGAAGGGGTTGTGGCGACGGTGCTGACCCACGAGCACGGGCACGCCGGCGGTCTCGGCCTCGGCAGCGAAGGCCTGGGCATCCTCCAGGTCGTTGGAGATCGGCTTTTCGACCAGCGGCACGATGTTGCGCTTTACAGCCTCGCGGGCAACGCCCAGGTGCAGGTCGTTGGGGGTGGCGATAATGACGGCCTCGGGCTTGACCTCGTCCATCATCTGAGCGGGATCGGTGTAAAACGGCACGCCGGCGGCCTCGGCCGTGGCGCGGGCGCCCTCAAAGGCGTCGGCGATGGCGACGAGCTCGGACTCGGGCTCCTCGGTGACAAAGCGGATGTGGTTGCGGCCCATGGCGCCGGCGCCGATAACGGCAATGCGGACGGGGTTGAGCTCAGACATTTCGACTCCTTAATACTGGTGACCGGTGGAATGCGACAAAGGGGCTGTCCCTTTGTCGCATCGGTAAAACTAGGCGGACTTCTTCTTGCTGTCGGAGACCATCATGTAGACGGTGAGCACGACGGCGATGGCGGCGATCACAATGGCGCCGTAGAAGGACTGCTGATAGGCGGCGCTGCCGGCCTCGGCGTGATACAGCACGGCGGTGATGGGCTGGCTGATCCAGGTGGAAGCGGCATAACCCAAAAACATGATGCCGTAGTTGACGCCGATGTTACTGGTGCCAAAGGCGCCACCGGTGAGCGGCGGGTAGATGACGAGCAGAGCGCCAAAGCTAAAGCCGAGCAGAGCGAGCGCCACAAAGAACATGGCCTGCGTAAAGCTCATCGACATGATGACGAGTGCGACGATGGTGACGACAAGGCTGATGAGCAGCGACTTATAGGCGCCGAGCTTGTCGATGATCTGGCCAAAGGACAGACGTCCAACCCTGTCTCTTATACACATCTCCGAGCCCACGAGACGAACTCCTATCTCGTATGCC
>CABRIB010000055.1 GCA_902470915.1 uncultured Collinsella sp.
GAGATAGGAGTCCGTCTCGTGGGCTCGGAGATGTGTATAAGAGACAGGGGTCACGCCGGCGCCCTTGGCAATGCGGGCACGGCGCTGGCCGTTGATGATGGAGGGGCGAAGGCGCTCCTCCTTGGTCATCGACATGATGATGGCCTCGTTCTTATCGAAGATACCTTCGTCCAGGTTACCACCCATCTGGTTAAGCGCACGCTGGCCACCGGGGAGCATGCCCAGAATGCCCTTCATGCCGCCCATCTTCTTGACGGCCTTCATCTGGTCGAGCATGTCGTTCATGGTAAAGCCCTCGCGCAGCATGCGCTCGGCGGCCTCGAGCTGCTCGGCGTCGGCCGCCTCCTGGGCCTTCTCGATAATGCCGACAACGTCGCCCATACCCAGAATGCGCTTGGCCATACGATCGGGGTAGAACGGCTCCAGCGAATCGGGCTTCTCGCCCATGCTCACAAACTTGATGGGCTTGCCGGTCACCTGGCGCACGGAAAGCGCGCCGCCGCCACGGGCGTCGCCGTCGAGCTTAGAGATGATCACGCCGTCAAAGTCGGTGCGCTCGGCGAAGGTCGAGACGACGTTGACGATATCCTGACCGGTCATGGCATCGACGACCATCAGCACCTGATCGGGCTTGACGGCCTTCTTGATGTCCACGGCCTCCTGCATCATCTGCTCATCGATCTGAAGACGTCCGGCGGTATCGACGATGACCACATCGCGCAGGTGGTCGACGGCCTCCTGAATGGCGCCCTTGGCGATGTCGACCGGGTGCGCACCGTCGCCTCGGAAGACCGGGACACCGATCTCTCCGCCGAGCGTGGCCAGCTGGTCGGCAGCGGCGGGACGGTAGACGTCGCAAGCGGCGAGCAGCGGCGAGCGGCCCTGCTTCTTGAGCAGGTAGGCAAGCTTTACGGCCGCCGTGGTCTTACCAGAGCCCTGCAGGCCCACGAGCATGATGACGTTGGGGATGCGGTTGCTAAAGACGAGCTTGCTCTCGGTGGAGCCGAGCATCTCGGTGAGCTCGTCGAGCACGATCTTGACGACGTTTTGCGCCGGCGACAGCGACTCCATGACCTCGGCGGTCATGCAGCGCTCCTTGGTCTTGGCGACAAACTCCTTGACGACCTTAAAGTTGACGTCGGCCTCGAGCAGCGCCATGCGAATGTCGCGCATGGCCGAGGTGATATCGGCCTCGGTCAGTTTACCCTTGCCGCGCAGGCGGTCAAATGTGTCGTTGAGGCGATCGCTCAGGGAATCAAACACTAGTCACTCCTTAATTGGACTCGCCCACCAGGGCGCGGCAGAAATCTTTGGCATTAAACTCCTGCAGGTCATCGACCTGCTCGCCCACGCCGATGCGCAGGATCGGGAGCTTGAGCTTCTCGGCCACGGCCATGGCGATACCGCCCTTTGCCGTGCCGTCGAGCTTTGTCATGATAATACCGTCCAGGCCAAGCGCCTCGTTAAACTCGAGCGCCTGGTTCAGACCGTTTTGGCCCGTCGCGGCATCGATCACAAGCACGACCGAGACCGGCATGGGACCGGCGGCCATATTGGCGGCGCGCTTACGGGTCACATTGACCACCTTGGCGAGCTCGCGCATGAGCTCGGGGCTCGTGTGCAGACGGCCGGCGGTATCGATGAGCACCAGGTCGCTGCCGCGCCTATCGGCCTCGTCGAGCACGTCGTAGCAAACACTTGCCGGGTCGGAGCCGCGATCGCGCTTGATGACGGGAACGCCGGCGCGCTGGCCCCACACATCAAGCTGCTCGATGGCGGCGGCGCGGAAGGTGTCGGCCGAACCGATCACCACGTTCTTGCCGCGGGCAGCCATGGCGCTCGCGATCTTACCGACCGTCGTGGTCTTGCCGGCACCGTTGATGCCCACAAACAGCACGCAGCTCGGCGTATCGGAGAACGGATCGCGCTCGATGGGCACAAAGTGCTGCTCAAGCTGCTCGGCCAGAGCGCGGCGAAGCTGCGGAGCGGTCTTGAGGTTCTTCTTGGCCGCGGCATCGCGCAGGTCATCGGAGACCTTGATAGCGACCTCGGCGCCCATGTCACCCATTACGAGGGTGTCCTCCAGGTCCTCCCAAAAATCCTCGTCGACCTCGCCGCCAAAGTAGAAGACCTCGTTGAGGGCCTCGCGGCTGCGCTCAAGTCCGCGCGAGAGAGCATCGAAGAATCCCATTATGCATTCACGACCTTTCCGGTTTCGCGATCGAGTTTTTGCGAGACGACGCGACTGACGCCGTCGGCTTGCATCGAGACGCCATAGAGGACGTCAGCGTCCTCCATAGTACGGCGCTGATGCGAGATAACCAAGAGCTGCGTATCGGAACGCAACACATCGAGTGCGCCGATGAGCTTGGACAGGTTGGCGTCATCGAGCGCCGCCTCGACCTCGTCCAGCACATAGAACGGCACCGTGCGCGTGCGATACACAGCAAAGAGCAGGGCGAGCGCCGTCAGGCTCTTCTCGCCGCCCGACATGAGCATCATCTTGGTGATGCGCTTGCCGCGCGGCTGCGCCACGACCTCGATACCCGTCTCGGCAGGATGCTCGGGATCGGTCATCTCCAGATGAGCCTGGCCGCCCGGGAAGAGCATAGCGAAGATCTCGCGGAAGTTCGCGTCGACCTTCTCAAACGTCACCAGGAAGGCCTTCCGCATCTTGCGATCAATGGCCACCGTGATCTTGGTGAGCGCCTTGCGCGCGCTCTCCAGATCGGCCAGCTGCTCCTCGATGTAGTCGGCACGGCGCTTGAGCTGCTCGTACTCCTCCATGGCAACTTGGTTAACGGGACCAAGGTTGTTGATCTGGCGCACAAGCTGGTTGAGTTCGCGCTCGGCGGCATCGCGGTCCGTGGGCGCCGGAAGCATGAGCGCTGTCTCGAGCACCGTCGTGCCATCGGCGGTAATGGCCTTAATGGCGGCCTCTACCTGCACCTCGAGCTTGCCACGCGCGACCTTGAACTCGTTTTGCGTGGCAGAGGCGGTATCGACTCGCTCCTTAGCGCGGGCAACCTCTGCCTTGGCATCCTCGATAGTCTTCTTGAGCGAGGCCGAGTCCGCCTCCTCGAGCGAAGCCTGGTCACGCAAGCGCGCGGCCCAATCCGACGCGCGCTCCAGCAGGGCCGAATAGCGCTCGTGCATGGGATCGACGCGCAGGCGCAGCAACTCGAGCGAGCGCGAGGCCTGGCGTGTTCCGCGGATACGGCGGTCGATGCCCTCCAGGCGATGCTCCAGGTCAGGCACACGGCCCTTCAGCGAACGCAGGCGTTCACTCGTCTGGGCTAGGCGGACCTTGGCGTCGGCGAGCTTGCCGGCAGCCTCGGAATCGTCACGGCGAACGCGGTCGAGTTCGTCGTTGGCCTCGGCAATCTGCAAGCCCAGATCGCTTGCCTGCGCGCGGGCCTCGTCACGCGAACGGGTGAGCTCATCAACTCGCGGGCGTGCAGCGCGAACGGCTTCGGAGGCCTGCTCGCGACGCGTGGAGATGCGCACGCGCTCGACCTCGGCATTGTTGGCGCTTTGCTCCAAGCGGCCGATCTCGGAGAGCAGCGAGCGGCGCTCGCCCTCAAGACGGGCGATCTCGCCAGCGGCATCGCCCTCAGCGGCACGCGCTTCCTCAACGGCCGCATTGGCCTCGACGACCTGATCCGACACATGCTCAAACACAGCGGCCAAATCGGGCTCAAGCCCATCCAGCTCGCGAATGCGACGCTTACGCTCCAGAGCACCCGACGCCTCGCCGGCATCGAGGCCCACACGCACCAGGCCGCCACAGCTTACGCGGGCGCCATCGGGAGTCACATAGGTCACACCGTCAACGACAGGCGCAGCCAGCGCGGCAGCCAAGTCATCGACCACGTAATAGCCGCCGAGCAGCGCCTCGACGACGGGTCCGTAGCCTGCACGCACGGACAGACGATCAACCAGGCGGGTACCGGCAGCGCCCTCAGCGGCGGTAGAGCCGCTCACGCCGCGCGTCACCAGCAGTGCTTCGCCCGAGGCCTTCTTTTGGTCCAGAGCCGCACGACCGGCACGCTCAAGCGTGGCGGCGTCATCAAACAGCAGCGCATCGATATCGCCGGCGAGCAATTGCTCAACCAGGCCCTCAAGCTCGCGCGGGGCCTCCAGCACGTCGCCCAGACGACCCAAGACATCGTCGCCCAGCGCACCCACCAGACGGCTCACGAGCGGCGAGCTGTCGGCCATGCGGGCATCGAGTTTCTTTTGGCTGGAAAGCTCCGAGCGCACCTCGGACAACTTGTTGCGCGCCTCGCTCTCGCGGGCACGCAGGTCCTTCAGGGCCGCGCGTGCCGTCTCGGTGGCCTCACGCGCATCAACCTGAGCCTGGCGCGCTTCCTCAAGAGCGCCCTCAAGCTCCTCGGCGCGGTCGCGACGGCTCTCAAGCGAGGCCATGACCTCCTCAAGCTGCTCGTCGATCTGCTCCAGGCGCGAGGCATACATGTTGTCCTCGACCTCGGCATTGCTCAGCGAGTCCTTCACCTTGGCGAGCTCGAGCGCGGCGTTATCGGCCACACGCTGCACATCGCGCTGCTCACGCGTGAACTGCGAAATCTGATTGTCGAGCGCAACGCGACGCTCGTGGAGCTCAGCGGCGGCAGGACCAGCGGCGTCAACGTCCTCCTGGGCCTGCATATGCGCACCGGTCACTTCCTCAAGCTGCGCACGCGCGTCCTCGAGCTCCTCGACCACGCGACGACGCTGATGCTCGGAACTCGAAATCTGTCCGCGCATGTCAGACAGGCGCGACACCATGTTGTGGCCCTTTTCCTCGAGCAGGCGCATGTCGGAGTTAATGCGGCCGACCACATCTTGCATATGACGGCGCTGCTCGCCTAGGTCGCCCACAAACAGGCCCTTTTCCTCGAGCATGACCTGAAGCTTCTCGAGCTCGCGCTCCTTTTCGCCCATGCGGTACTGCGCAAGCTCCAGCTCGGCGGCACCTTCCTTGGAGCGGCTCTCCAGGTCGTTCCACTGCGACTGCAGCGAACGCAGCTCGTCGACAGCCAGCATCTGCGTAAGCTCGTTCGCACGCGAGGACAGCTCTTTGTACTTGCGCGCGCGATCGACCTGACGCTCCAACGGCCGCAGCTGACGGGCGATTTCCTTATTGATGTCGCGGGCACGCGTCAGGTGCTCGTCCATCGACTTAATCTTTTTGAGCGCACGCTCCTTGCGCCGCTTGTGCTTGGAGATACCGGCGGCTTCCTCGATGAGGGCACGGCGCTCCTCGGGGCGGCTCTGCAAAATGGCGTCGAGCTTGCCCTGGCTAATAATGGAATGCGTATCCTTGCCCAAGCCCGAATCGTGCAGGATGTCCTGAATGTCCATCAGGCGGCACGGACTCGAGTTGATGAGGTACTCGCTTTCGCCCGAGCGATACATGCGACGGGTAATGGCGACCTCGTCAAAATCGACAGGCAGCATATGGTCCGAGTTATCGAGCACCAGCGTGACCTCGGCGACACCCACCGGCTTGCGCGCTGACGAGCCCGAGAAGATGACATCCTCCATGGCCTGGCCGCGCAGCTGCTTGGCGCTCTGCTCGCCCAGGACCCACAGAATCGAGTCAGAGATGTTCGATTTTCCCGAGCCGTTGGGACCGACGATGACGGTCAGACCCGGCTCAAACGTCATATGGGCGCGGTCGGCAAACGACTTGAACCCTTTGAGCGTGAGGGACTTGAGATACACGGTTCCTCGCTTAAACAGGCTTCTTGTTGAGAATCACGCCGTTGGTGGTGTAGCCCATGCGGTCAAGCGCCTCGAGAGCAGCGGCTCCCTCGGCTTCTTTCTTTGAGGAGCCGGAGCCGCGACCCTGACGGATGCCATCGATCAAAACCACGGCGGTAAAGGTGGGCGCATGCGCCGGGCCCTCGGAGCCAACGAGCTTGTACGCCGGGGGCTCGTGACCGTCGGCTTGCACACACTCCTGCAAAAACGACTTGGGGTTCGCAGGATGCTCGGCACGCTCGGAAGCCAAATGCGGCTTAAGCGTACGGTGAATGAACTCTGCCGCGGCATCCCAGCCGGCATCCAGGTACAGCGCTCCCACGAGCGACTCGTAGACGTTCTCGAGGGCCGAATGCAGGCCGCGCGCACCGGTACCGGTCTCGGAGGCACCAAAGATGATGATGTCGTCGATGCCCAGCTCGTGAGAAACCTCGGACAGCGTAGCACCCGAGACAAGCGACACCTTCAGGCGCGTGAGCTTGCCCTCGTCAAACTCCGGATAGGACTCAAACAGGGAGCGTGCGACCACAGCGCCCAAAATGGAATCGCCCAAGAACTCAAGGCGCTCATAGCTGGCAGAAACCGGCTGTCCCTCGACTGCCGAGGGATGCGTGAGTGCCGCGCGCAGCAGCACCTTATTATTGAACTCATGGCCCAGGATTTCCTGGGCGCGCGTAAGTCGGTCGGATAAAGCCAAGACTTAGGCCTCCTTGGCAGCTTCGATAGCGTCGACGGCGTCGGCGACAGAGTTGAGCGAGAGCAGGGTCTCGTCATCGATCTCGAGGTTGAACTCGTCCTCGATAGCCGTAACCAGCTGCAGGCGCTCGAGCGAGTTGGCATCGAGGTCGTCAAAGGTGGTCTCCTCGCTAATTTCGGCAACATCGACGCCCAGAACGTCAGCAGCGACCTCGGCGATCTTGTCGAAGATTTCGGAGCGGTCCATAGCGCTTCCTCTCATAGTGCATGAATACCAAAAGAATGGTACCGCCCGGGCGGTACCAAGACACGGTTCTGATTCTACCCCACGGCGTGCACCGCGAAGCACATAACAGCGCTCTAACTCGCTCTTATAAAACGATACCATCCATAGAGTTGGCGACGTTCTCGACCAGTCCGGCGCGCACGGCTTCGGCCGCCGCGAGCGTACCGTTTTTAACAGCCTCGACCGAGGTGGCGCCATGACCGATCAGGACCACGCCGCGCAGGCCCAGAAGAATCGCGCCGCCCTTGGCGTCGCCAGAGAGCTTGGCCTTAATCTCGCGCATCTGCTTTTTAATGAGCAGCGCGGCGATCTTGGTGCCGAGCGATGACATAAAGACGCCCTTGAGCTCCTGTAGCAAAAACTTGGCAGCACCCTCGGTGGCCTTGAGCGCAATATTGCCCGACATGCCATCGGCAACGACGACATCGAAGTTACCTGAGGTGATGTCCGTTCCCTCGCAGTTACCAACAAAGCCGGGAACGGCGGCTTTCATGGCCGGGAAGCAGGCCTTGGTAAAGTTGGAGCCCTTCTCGTCCTCGGTGCCGTTGGCAAGCAGGCCCACGCGGGGATGCTCGATGCCCAGGACGACGCGGGCATAAGCACTACCCATCTGGGCAAAACGTACCATGTCATCGACCTCGACATCGGGGTTGGCGCCCATATCGCACAGCACCGTCAGACCGCCGGCGCGATTGGGTAGCGCATTGGTCAGACAGGGGCGCACCGGCTGCTTCTTGCCTTCGGCCTGAAACCTAAACGGCGTCACGTAGGCGGTGGCAGCGGCGGTCATGGCGCCGGTGGAGCCGGCAGAGAAAAACGCGTCCGCATTACCCTTCTTGATGGCACGACACGACAGCACGATCGACGACTTGCGTTTAGTCATCACGGCGCGAATGGGATCGTCATCCATGGCGATAACGTCAGGTGCCTCAAGGGCCTCAACACGTGCATGGGAAGCGGCAAAAGGGTTGACGATTTCGGCGGGGCCAGCTGCCAAGACCTCGATATCGGGATCGGCGGCAAGCGCAGCCTCGATACCATCGAGAACAACCTGAGGTTTCTCGTCTCCGCCCACAACGTCTACACAAACGCGAACGTTACTCATAAACATGCTCCTTATACAAAAATGGCCGACTCATTGAGCCGGCCATTGTGGTTCCATTTGGAACGGCATCGCATCCAGAGTATACCGTTACTCGGTAACGATAACCTCGCGGTCCTTGTAGAAACCGCAGCTGGGGCACACGTGGTGCGGAAGCTTAACAGCGCCGCAACGGGGGCACGTGGACTGAGCCGCAGCCGAGATCTTCATGTTGGCGGAACGACGGGTGTGAGTGCGGATACGACCCTGCTTTTGTTTAGGTACGGGCATAGTGACCTTCCTTATGAACTATCCAGTGTGGCGATTACGCGCAAGTAGCGATACTACCACAGTTTTACTCGTCAAGCTTGAGATTCTTCAATGCTGCAAATGGATTTTCCGTGGCCTCGGCCCATTCGGCCTCGGCTTGGGCAGCACAATCACATTGCTCGACGTTGAGATTGCAACCGCAAGTGGGGCACAGACCGCGGCAATCGGGCTTGCAGAGCACCACGAACGGCGTGTCCATGACGACGGCGTCGTTGATGGGCTCACCCAGATCGACGATGCGGTCCTCACCCAGGAGCTCGTAGCCGTCCTCGTAGGCCTCGGGATCCTCGGGCTCCTCAAAGAGGTAGAACTCCTCAATCTCGCCAGCGATATCAAACGAGGCGGGCTCCAGGCAACGGTCGCACTCGCCGGTGGCATGCGCGCGAACCATACCCGTGAGCAAGACACCGGTACCGACATTGGTAAAGACAACGTCGTAGTCAATACCGTCCTGTAGCTGGTACTCCTTCTCGCCCACCGTGTACGTGGCGACATCGACCTTACCGGTCAGCGGATACGAATCTCCAGGAAACTCGAGCTGCTCGGAAAGATCGACGGTAACGCTCGGGAACTCAGCCATTACCACTGACCATTCTGTTGGGCGGCACCCTCGTTGAGCTGCTGACGGCAACGGGTAACGGTGCCGGTCAGGCTCTTAAGGTTCTCCTCCAGGTGCGTAAAGACCTGCTCTGCGTAGTCCTCGGCGGCATAACGCGTCTCGCGCTCGTACTGCTGGGCACGATCGCGGATGTCGTCGGCCTGCTGCTGCGCAAGGCGGACGATCTCCTGCTCACCGGCAATGGTGAGGGCCTGCTGCTGAGCGTCAGCGATGATGGAATCGGCCTGAGCGGCGGCGGAAGCCATAAGCTCCTCGCGCTCCTTAAGGATACGGCGGGACTTCTGCCACTCCTCGGGATAGCTCATGCGGATCTCGTCGAGGATGTTGAAGAACACGTCGGCGTCGATGACCTTGAACTGAGCGTTCTTGCCGAAAGGCGGCTTGGCTTCCTCGATCAGCCCTTCGAGCTCATCGACCAAGCTGACGATCCTATCGCCAGGAAAATTCTCGCCCGGCATCCGGTCTCCTTTCATAGGTAACATATCATCGTGCTAGTTTACCACATGCCACCAGGCAATAAGAAACGTCACGAAAAGCGATGTTTGAGCGCTTCGACCACGTTGGACGGGACAAACGTCGATACGTCACTGCCGAGCGAGGCGATCTGGCGAACGACCGAGCTCGAGATATAGCCGTACTGCGGCGCACTCATGACAAAGATGGACTCCAGCTCGCTATCCAGGCGATAGTTAAGGTCGGCCTGCTGCAGCTCATACTCAAAGTCGGTCATGGCGCGCAGACCCTTGACCACGGCCCCCGCCCCCTGCTCACGAGCGAAGTCGACCAAGAGGCCGGTAAAGGGAAGGACCTCGACGCCGTCGATATCACCGAGCGCCTCGCGGGCCAGCGCCACGCGCTCATCGAGCATAAACGTGGTGCCCACACCGTTTTTACCCTGCGACTCGGCAACAGCGACGATCACGCTGGGAAAGATGCGGCGGGCGCGGCGGATCACATCGATATGGCCAAACGTGATGGGATCGAAGGTGCCCGGGACGATCACGCGATTAATAGTGTCACTCATGGGCGTCCTCCGGGGATACTGCCTCGTCATTTTCGTTAGCATCAGTGCCGCCGTCCTTGCTATCGCCGACCCAACGGAGCAGGTCGACCGAGGTAATGCCGTAGCGCTTCTCACGTACAGTCTCAAAGCCTACCGGATGCGCGCCCGCATCGGCGGCGGCATGCTCAAACAGGGCGTAAGCGCCAGACGCAAGCAGACCCTGCTGGGCCAGATTCTGCAGCAGTTCCTCGACCGGCTCGGCACCAAAAGCATAGGGCGGGTCGAGCAGGACCAGATCAAAGGGGCCGCCCGGTACACGACCGCGTGAGGCACTCGTCAGCATGTCGCCCGTGACCACGCGCCAACGCGCACGGTCACGGCAGAGCGACTCGATATTCTTGGTAATGAGCCGCGCGGCGTTGCGATCGATCTCAAACGTCGTGAGCGAGCGGGCCCCACGAGAGAGCATCTCTAACCCTAAGGCACCGGAGCCGCCAAAGGCGTCCAACACACGAACCTCGTCCAAATCGAAATCGAATGCCGACATGACCATAGATGCGCACGCCTCGCGCACGCGATCAGTCGTGGGGCGGGTGACATCGCGACCACGGGGCTCCTCGATCTTACGACCGCGCCATTCGCCGCCGATGATTCTCATCCTCCGCTGACCTCCTTAAAGATATGTCGATAACGCATGGCGACCGCGTCGCGCAAGGGACGCGTCGCCACAGAGTCAAGGTTGCAAGCATACCGCAAGAGCTCGACCGCGTCCAAATGGGCCCACTCGATCAGCTCCTCGTCGGCATCCAGGTCGACAAAGCGCAGGGTCACACCACCATGCTGGCGATAACCCAGGATCTCGCCTTCATGGCGCAGGCGCAGGTCCATCTGGGCGAGCGTAAAGCCGTCCGAGGTCTTTTCGAGCGACTGGAGACGGTCTTGTGCCGCCGATGCGCCGCCGTTGCCCTTGGAGTGCGTCATGACCAGGCACGTGCCCGACACGCTGCCACGGCCCACGCGACCGCGCAGCTGGTGCAGGGCAGCCAAACCAAAGCGCTCGCCGTTCTCGATGACCATGACGGTGGCGTTGGGCACGTCGACGCCCACCTCGACCACCGTAGTCGAGACGAGCACGTCAATCTCGCCACGCTTAAAGGCATCGATAACCTGGTCCTTCTCCCCCGCTGGCATACGGCCGTGAAGGCGCTCGATGGCAAGACCCGGCAACGCCAAACGCAGGCGATCGAGCTCGGTCGCCGTATCGTGCAGCGGCACGGGGACGGTTACGCGGCCCTCATCGTCGCGGGCAATACCGGGCACGTCTTCCAGCTCATCGGCCGAGTCACTCGGCTCCACGAGCGGGCAAATCACGTAGGCCTGCTGACCCTTGTCATGCGCCTCGCGGATGGCTCCATAGGCGAGGTCACGGCTCGACTCGGTGAGAACACACGTCGTCACACCGGCACCCGGAACAGGCCGGTGGCGGATGATGCTCGTATCTAGATCGCCGTAGACCGAAAGCGCCAGCGTACGCGGGATGGGCGTTGCCGTCATAACGAGCAGATCGGCACCGGGGCCCTTCGCGCGCAGGGCGTTGCGTTGGCCGACGCCAAACCGGTGCTGCTCATCGATGACCACGAGCGACAGATGCTTGAACGTAACGTCATCCGAAAGGACCGCGTGGGTGCCAAAGAGCACATCAAGCTCGCCCGATTCCAGCTGGGCATGGATCCGGTCGCGCTCTGAGGCCGGCGTGGCACCCGTCAGAAGCGCCCAGGACATGCCGGCCTGCGAGAGCAGAGGGCCGGTCTTATCGGCATATTGGCGCGCCAGAACGCCCGTGGGCGCCATAACGCAGGCCTGCGTACCGCTATCGGCAGCCACAGCCAGCGCGCAAGCGGCAACGGCGGTCTTACCGGTACCGACATCGCCCAGCAGCAGGCGGTTCATCACGCGCCCACCATCGCACATGTCGTGCAGAATGTCTTGGAATGCGGCCTCCTGCTCGTCGCTCAGCGAAAACGGCAGGGCTTGCTTGAGCGCGGCCAGGTGCTCGCCCGCGGTGTGGGCATAGGGCACCACATCGACCAGACCGCCGTCGTTGCGCAGACGCAGCGCCAGCTGCAGGTAGAGGCACTCCTCGTATGCCAGCCGTGCGCGCGCGATATCGCGCTCGGCCATGCTCGAGGGAAAGTGGATCGATCGAAGCGCACGGGCGTTGCTCATCAGGCGACGCTTAACGCGCAAGCGTGCCGGAATGGGATCAAAGGGATTGCCGACGACCTCGAGCGCACCGCTTACGATGCGGCGCATCCACGCCTGGCTCACGCCATCACTCACGTAATGGACCGGCAGGATAGTGCCCGCGGCACGCCCTTCCTCGAGCTTTTCAAAGTGCGGCGAGGCCATCTGCTTAAAACCGTAGGCAAACTCAACCTTGCCCATCACGGCCAGGCGGTCGCCCTGCTTAAGCTGCTGGGCAATCCAGGGCTGGCGGAAAAAGGCGACCTGCAGCACGCCCGTCTCGTCAATGAGTGAGACCTCGGTCACCTGCATGCGCGGACGCGGCTGCTTTTGAACGATACGGTCGACCGTGGCGATGATGGTGCACACGGTACCGATGGGCGCCATCTCGATAGACCAAGAACGGGTAAAGTCGAGGTATCGATGAGGGATATGGAGAAGGAGGTCCCCCACCGTCCGAATTCCCAGACGGCGAAGGGCCTCCTCACGTTTACCCGAAACATATTTGAGTCGCGCGATATCCTCGTCGAGCGCATTGCTCTGGGCAAAGCGATCCGAGACGCGCGGCACGGAGCAGAGCTCGGACATGGGCAGATGCCTACTCGATCGAGAAGATCACGGGATAGAGCGGCTGCTCGCCACGATGGGCGTCGATCTCCAGGTCGGGCTGAGCCTCCTCAATAGCGTCGACGATCTCCTGGAAGGCCTCATCGGACAGCTCCTCGCCGGCCAGAATCGTCAGCGCGTCACCCTCCTCTTCCTCCTGCATGCGGTTGATGCAATCGAGCGTGACCTGCTTCACGTCGGAGCCGACCACGTCGATGGAGCCGGCAATGATACCCATGACGTCACCGGAGTGAATCGGAGAACCGTCCGAGGCGCTGGAGTCGCGCACGGCGCGGGTGACCTCGCCATCGCGGACCTCGCTGATGGCGTCGACCATAGCGGCGACGGCATCCTCGAGCTCGGAATCGGGTAGGACCGCGAACAGCGCGGAGAAGGCCTGCGGAACGGTCTTGGTGGGAACGACGGCGACCTTCTTGTCCGTGCAGGCAGAAGCGGCAGCCTCGGCAGCCATGCGGATGTTGCCGTTATTGGGCAGGATGATGACCGAGGTCGCGTTGACTTGGTCCACGGCACCCAGCAGGTCGGCGGTCGAGGGGTTCATGGTCTGGCCACCCGAGACGATCACGTCGACGCCAAGGGACTTGAGGATGTCCGCCTCGCCGGAACCGGCGGCAACGGCGACAAAACCCAACGCCTTGGCGGGCTCGACGGCCTTTTCTTGATCCTCGTGGATCTTGGCGGTACGGTCGTGGGCCTCCATCTCCATGTTGTGGATAAAGACCTCATAGATCTGACCGAGCTGCAGCATGTGCTCGAGCACCAGGTTGGGGGTATTGGAGTGCACATGGATCTTGTAGTCGGGATAGGCGCCCACGAGCAGCTCACAGTCGCCCATGGAGCCTAGGAACTTAAGGCATTCGTCCTCGTCAAACGGGGCGTCGGCCTTAAAGCTGTCTCTTATACACATCTGACGCTGCCGACGATACTCCTTGTG
>CABRIB010000056.1 GCA_902470915.1 uncultured Collinsella sp.
GATAGGAGTCCGTCTCGTGGGCTCGGAGATGTGTATAAGAGACAGGATAGCAACCGTACTCATATTTGGCATTTTTTGCCCACAGGGTATTTCCTAGGGAACCGACAACAGCCTTAGGGTCCCGCGCGGCGCCGCTCCCTCCCGGCATCCGCCGACGTTTACCCAGATAAAACCTGCCAAAATAAACCTGTCCCTTTTTGGTAGGTTTCGGGGTGACAAGGGCTTGCACTTTAGCGTGCGGCAGCGGATAATGCCGAGCATTCGACAATACGCTTATTGCTCTTTCTATAGATTGAGGAGACCCCTATGGCCATGGAATTCAAACGCAGGCTGCCGATCCCCATGGAGATCCGCGAGGAAATGCCACTTTCTGCCGAGCTTACCGCCAAAAAGCAGGCATTTGACGCCGAGGTCGCCAAAGTCTTTACCGGCGAGGACGCACGTAAGGTGCTCATCATCGGCCCGTGCTCTGCCGACCGCGAGGATTCGGTGCTCGAGTATATGAACCGACTGGCCAAGACCGCCGAAGAGGTCAAGGACAAGCTCCTCATCATTCCGCGCGTCTACACCAATAAGCCGCGCACCAAGGGCACCGGCTACAAGGGTCTTCTGCACAACCCCAACCCCGAGGCTCCCGACGACCTGCTCGAGGGCGTCAAGGCCATCCGCCACATGCACCTGCGCGTCATCGAGGAGACCGGCTTCTTCACCGCCGATGAGATGCTCTACCCGTCCAACTACCAATACCTCGTTGACCTGCTGAGCTATGTTGCCGTGGGCGCACGCTCGGTCGAAAACCAGGAGCATCGCCTGGTGTCGAGCGGCATTTCGGTACCCGTCGGCATGAAGAATCCCACTGCCGGCTCTACCACCGTTATGCTCAACTCCATTTACGCCGCCCAGGCGCACCAGAGCTTCATCTTCCGCAACTGGGAGGTCGAGTGCGACGGCAATCCGCTCGCGCACGCCGTTATGCGTGGCTACATCGGTCTCGATGGGCGCACCTACCCCAACTACCACTACGAACACCTGGAACGTCTGGCCGAGCGCTATACCGAGCACGCCGGCTATGCCAATCCGGCGGCGGTCATCGACTGCAACCACGACAACTCGGGCAAGCGTCCGCTGGAGCAGTATCGCATTTGCAAGGAGGTACTCGACAGCTGCCGCCGCAACGAGTCCATCTCCAAGCTGGTCAAGGGCTTTATGATCGAGTCCTACCTGGAGGACGGCAACCAGCCGGTCGACGGCGGTGTCTTTGGCAAGTCGATCACCGACCCGTGCCTGGGCTGGGAAAAGACCGACTACCTCATCCACGAAATCGCGGAGCGGATTTAGAGTTACGGCGTTTTACCAAACGCCGTAACCGGCCGACGCTGCGCGGGCCGCATTTGGACAATCTGACGCTCAACTTCAAGGGCGCGACCAGAAGGTCAGCGCCCTTTCGTTTCACGTCACCTTGCCTCAAATGCGACCCGCTCGCTGACATTGCCAAGACATCAGCGTTGCCTTAGTCGCAAGCAGTCGTTTAAGAACGTCCCCAACGACTAATGCGATAACTAGCTACGTCGGTCCGATTGATCGGCTGGGTTTTCGAGGTGCCCCAGGTCGCCGCGAAAGAGGAGCGAAGCGTACTTTGGTACGCGAGCGACGGTTTGAGCGGCGAGATGGGGTGCCTCGGGAAGCCGGACGATTAAGCGGACGGTTCCTGCTGCGTAATGCAGTGGATATTTCCACCACCGAAGACGACCTGCTCGGACTGAACGCCGACGCACTTGTAGACGCCCTCGCCCCAGACCTCGTCGTAGATCTTCTGGAGCGTGTCAACGGCAAGCTGATCGTTCTCGTCGCCGTACTGCGGGACGATAACGCCGTGGTTGGTGACCAGGTAGTTCATGTAGGAGGCGATCAGCGGCTCGTCGGCAACGCGCGGCTCGGCGTTCTCGTCGGCGTCGATGGTGTCGCAGGAAGCCTGGTCCATGAACAGCGGGTTCACAGGCATGCAGAGCTTGTAGACCTTCATCTTGCGGCCCTTGGCGTCAACGGCGTTGGAAAGGGTCTCGTAGACAGCATGGCACTGCTCGTAGAACGGATACTCGGGATCGTCAGTCCAGATGCAGGCCATGACGCCCGGAGCGATGAACGTGGCGACGTCATCGATGTGACCGTTGGTCTCCTCGGGGTCGATGCCCTCCTTGACCCAGATGACCTTCTCGACACCCAGATAATCCTTGAGGTGTTCGTCCATATAGGCGCGAAGTTCCTCGCTCCAGGGCTCGAACTTCCTCTTGAACTTGGGCCAGATGGACTCGGGATCCTCTTCCTCCTCCAGAACCGCAGAGCAGGTGCGGCCCGGGGAAAGCAGGCACTGGTCGGTCACGACCACGGTACCTTCGCCGTCGACGGTGATGGAACCGCCCTCGAGGATCATGTCATCGGGACGATAACGACGACAGCCGGAAAACTCAGCCATCTTAAGGGCGATCTGCTCGTCCTTGTCCCACGGGAAGTACAGGCCGTCGACAAGACCGCCATAAGCGTTGAAGTGCCAGTGGTTGGCGCGCTTATCGCCCTTGCCGTTGATAACAAAAGTGGCAGCGGTGTCGCGGAACCAAGCGTCGTCGGTGGTCATCTCGATAACGGTAACGTTCTCGTCTTCCTCAAAGACGGCCTTGCAGTTGGCGTAGTCGGCCTGATTGACGCATATGGTAACCGGAGTGAACTCGGCAATAGCGCGAACGATGGCGGCATACTGCTTCTGAGCCGGCTTGGCGCCATGGGCCCAGGTATCGGTGCGATGGGGCCAGCCCATCCACACGCGATCCTGCGGAGCGAACTCAGCAGGCATAAAGTAGCCGTCGGCCTTAGGGGTGGACTCGGACTCGGTGATCGTACGCATAAGATTTCCTCCAAATCGAACGATCGCTTGCTGCAGGCGGGTTACCCGCAGCCTAAAACCAAGAGGTGGCGGACGCCCGTTCCCCGGCAAAGGTCGGGGCGCCCGGCGCCGGTTTTCACGGAGTCGCACCGGCAAGCGACGACGTAACCTGGCGCGCGGAGACAAAACGCACGAAGGATACGGAAGAGAGATTGGGGCGGGCGGTGGTTACCAGAGCTATCGTTCACACCCACCCCGGGGAATGGTCAAGTAGCGAGGAGGGTTGGAGCCCCGAATCCGGGTGCTCTAGTCCTCTTCGGCCTCGGCGGCCTCCTCAGCGAGACGCTGAGCAGCCAGCTCGGGGGTGAGACCCTTGTACTCGGTCTCGCGACCCTTAGCACTGACGACGCGGACAACCTCGCCAATAAGCAAAAGCACGATGAAGATAACGATCATCGGGACCTTATCGCCAATCTCATCGACAGAGAACGGAATCAGCGTTGCAACGATAGCCAGAATCAGCTCGATGCAGGGAATAGCCAGCATGACCTTCATCATGGCACCCTTAAACGGGAACGTGAAGATGCGCTCGCGGTTCGGGTCGTTCTTGCGAAGGTTGAGGAACGCCGGGAACATCGGGATATAAGTGAGCAGCAGAAAGACGACGGAGGTGCCGAAGAGCATCCAGAAAACACCGTTGGAGATGGCGTCAATGGGAACCAGCTGCAGGCACAGCACCAGGGAGGCAACGATGGCGTTGACCAGGTTGGCGCCGTTGGGCATATCGTCATCCGAGATCATCGAGGCAAAGACCTTGGGCATGTTGCCGTGCTCGGCAGCGTAGCGAGCAACGGAGTTGACACCAAAGGACCAAGCAGCCATGTTGGCAAACAGGGTGATCAGGAAGGCGATGCAGATGATCTTAAAGATCATGGAGTCGCCCACCATGGTCTGGACAGCGTAGATCATGCCGTAGTCGGGATCGATGGAATCGGCCGGCACAGCAGCGCCGATGCCAAAACCAGCGAACAGGTAGATCACGGCGATAGACAGGCCGCCAACGATGATAGCCTTGGGGATATCGCGAGCGGGATCGGCCATATCGTCGGTCATGGTGCAGATGACCTCGAAGCCCATGAAGTTAAAGATGATGATCGACAGGTAGCCGAGCGCGTTGGTGTTGGTGAGCTCGGGCAGGAAGGTGGTAGCGGACATGTCGTTCGCAAAACCGTTCTCCATGGCATACCAAATACCCAAAGCGCCGACGATAACGGCAACGGCAACCTTGATGATGGCGCCGCCGTTCAGGACCCACTCGGAGTCGGCCGCCTTGGAGCGACCCATGAGGTAGACGATCCACACAAAGGCAAGATCGATACCCAACTTGGCGATCAGATTGAACTCGACGCCAAAGACCATGCCCAGAATGTCGGGGAACATGGTGGCCAGCGAGGCAATCCACAGCGGGTAGTTAACCCAGTAGTAGTACGAAATGCGGGCGCCCCACTTGTCGCCCAGGCCATCGCGTACCCAGTCGTAAATGCCACCCTCACCGTCATAGGTAGTGCCGAGCTCGGCAACGACCATGCCATAAGGGAGCAGGAAGGTCAGAATCAGGAAGATCCACCAGAAGAACTGCTGGTTGCCAATGGCAGCAGCAGGTGCGGCGGCCTCGCAAACGAAGACGACGCAGATGATGGTCGAGATGACCGTCAAGAAGGAAAGCTTTTTCTTTCCGTCGCTCATGATGAGCTCCTTCGCTCAGTCTTGGACAAATCGAGGTCCTTAAGATATTAAGGCAATTGCCGGGCCTCGGTGAGCGGGCGACAGGAGACGAGCATCCGCCGCCCGCAAGCGTGCTTCTACGATGAAGTTACGCGGTTTTACCAAACCGCGTAACGGCTCGACGCTGCAAACGCCCCTAAGCGGCAATCTGACGTTCAATCGTCGGTCGCGTACCGAAGTACGCTTCCCTCCTCTTTCACGTCACCTTGCTCGCTTAGGGGCGTTTTCGCTGACCTATGCTCAACCTACGATAATTCCAAGCTGAACGAGTTACTCGCTATAGCGGGTGGCGATGGCGGCTCGCACCATGCCGGCGCTCATGAGGTAGGTCACCAGGAAGTAGCCACCGTATGCTGCCAGGAAGATTGCACAGGTGAGGCCCACGGTGCCGCCGATGCTCATATCTCCGAATATGCTCACCAGCTCGATAATCACCTTGAGCGCCACAAAGGAGTGCGCCAGGCCCACTGCCAGCGGGAACAAGAAGAATACCGCTTGCTGCGCCATCACCGAATGGCGAATCTGGCGGTCGTCACAGCCGATCTGTGCCAGCACACGATAGCTGCGGCTGCCGTCGGCCACATTGGAGAGCTGCTGGATCGACAGTATCGCCGCGCACGCAACGACCAGTACAAAGCCAATGTAGATGGCCAGATAGCTAATCATGCCGTTCATTTGCGCTGCTTGCGTGTACATCTCGGAGCGTGTGATGAAGATTCCCCATGACCCTGGCTCCTTGCCGTCAACGAGCAGATTGTCGAGCACAGTGTATTTAATGCTCTCGTCTGCCTCGGTCGTATCCATCCCCTGTTTGTAATTAACGAGCAGGCTACTGGAATACGGCTGCAGATTAAGTTGGGACAACAGCTCGTCGGCAACGACGACGGTACCCGGATTACTGCCCATCGCCGAGTTGGCGATGGCCGCCGTGTCCTTGTCCGACTTATCGGTTGCGGGCTTGAGCTCATGCCCGCCCAAGGTGAGGGTATGGCCGCCGGCCATGTACTTGGTGTACAGGTCGCCCAGCTCACCGCCCATATCACACGTAAGCAGGTACTGGTCGCGGCCAATGCTCACCGGCTCCTCGCCCATCATCTGGCGCAGTTTGTTGTACTGGCTCGCCGGCGTCACAAACAGACCCATCGTATCGGCATTGCTACCCCCGAGCGCCTTGGGGAGCTTTTCGCCCATGGTCTTGCACATCTCACCCGCAGACACCGAAGGATTCGAACCGCCAAACGGGTAACTCAGATACGAATCGATCTGAACATGCTCACCGGCAACATCGGCGATATTGACCTTCTTGCCGGTCTCGTCGTTGTTGTCCGCCGACTTGCCCTTGCCGTGCCATGCGGAGTACAAATCGACCGTTGTATCGGCTAGCACCATGCGGTCGGCTTCAGACGGATTGACATATTCTTTATAGTAGTCGAGCGTATCGGGCGTGTAATAGACATACGTCTGCGACATATCGGCCGGCGTATAGCGCTCCAGATTCTCGTTCATCACGTTGGCAATCGACATACCGCACGTCACCGAGGTGATGGCCAAAAACAAGAGCATCGCGATGACGCCCATCGAAAAGCACACCGTGTTGACCTTGGCCGCAAGCTGGCGCACGGTAAACATGTTGAGGCCGCGCCAATACACGCCGCGCAGGCTCTGCAGCAGCTTGATGAGCATGCCCGAGAGTCCCCAGAACAGGGCAAAGGTGCCCACGGTAACCATAGCGGTCGTAATACCAAACTGGTTCATGGCCTCTTGCAGCTTGCTGTCCGTCGCGGTTAGCGGGAACCCATCACGTAGCAGACGGTAATAGGCCACGCCCACAAGCACCACGCCCACGGCAAAGATGGCAATCGCGATCCAGGGGTTGCGTGTCTTGATGCTCTCGTTGCGACGCTCGGCACCCATAAGCTCGATGAGTTTGGTACGACGCACGGCGCGGAGGTTCAGCAGTAGCGTGAGCACAAACATTACGAGCATGCAGGCAAGGGTCAGATTGAACGCATGCATCGAGAAAAAGAAGTGGAAATTGGCAATCTGTGTCTTAAAGAGCGAGGCCGTAAAGAACGTCATGAGCTGGGAGAGTCCCACACCCAGCACAATGCCGGCGACAAAGGCCACGACCGACACTATCACGGTCTCGAGCGCCATGATCGTGGCGACGCGCCCGCGCCCCATGCCGAGCACCTGGTACAGGCCAAACTCCTTCTTGCGGCGTTTCATGATGAAGTTATTGGCATACACCATCAAAAAGGCCATGACGCCGGCCAAAAAGTACGTCAGGTCGCCGAGTATGCTGCCCATAACCTGCGCCAAGCCCTCTTCATCGATTCCGGCGATATCGACCTGCATCGAGATGGTGTTAAAGGCATAGAAGACCGTGACGCCCAGGGTGAGCGTCAAAAGGTAGACGAGGTAATCGCGGCCGGCGCGGCGGACGTTGCCCCAAGCGAGTTTACAGAGCATCGGAGCCCTCACCGCCCATCATGGCAACGACCTCCATAATGCGGTCGAAGAACTCTCGGCGGTCGGTGTCGCCGCGGCGCAGCTCGGTGAAGATCTTGCCGTCGCGGATAAACAGCACACGGCTCGTGTAGCTGGCGGCAAAGCTATCGTGCGTGACCATGAGCACGGTAGCGCGTAGGCGGCGGTTAAGGGCCTCCAGGCTCTCGAGCAGCAGGCGAGCGCTCTTGGAATCGAGGGCGCCGGTGGGCTCGTCGGCCATGATCATGGTGGGGTCGGTGACGAGCGCGCGAGCCGCGGCAACGCGCTGCTGCTGGCCGCCGGACATCTGGTAGGGATACTTGTCGAGCACCTGACTGATGGACAGGCGCGCTGCCACATCCTGCACGCGGGTCGAGATCTCTGCCGAGTTTGTGCGGGCAATGGTGAGCGGCAGGGCGATGTTCTCGCGTGCCGTGAGCGTATCGAGCAGGTTGGAGTCCTGGAAGATAAAGCCGAGCTCCTCGCGGCGAAACTGCGAGAGCTTGGCCTGCTTCATGCGCGTCACGTCCTGCCCGTTGATGCGGATCGTGCCGCTCGTGGCGCTATCGATGGTCGACACGCAGTTGAGCAACGTCGACTTGCCCGAGCCCGAAGCGCCCATGATGCCAACAAATTCACCGCGGTTGACGGTAAAGCTGACGTCGTTGAGCGCGCGGGTCACGTTGCCCAGCGCTCCATATACTTTTTCGAGATGCGCGACCTCCAGTACCGGGGTCGCCATGTGCGTGGTTTGCATACCGAGTCCTTTCTTGCGATTAGTCTACGGCATCTATAGTCGCAAGAAGACGAGTCGGCTACCATCGATATGGCTTACGCTTGCCTTACCGTTGTGTAAGGTACAGGTAGCCGACCTGCCACGTGTTGATATTGAGAGAGGACTCCTGTTGAAGACTGTTCATGTTGCCGCTGGGATCATTCGCAAGGATGGATCTGATGAGCTGCTTGCCGTGCAGCGCGGCTATGGCGACATGCAGGGACTTTGGGAGTTCCCCGGTGGCAAGCTCATGCGCGGCGAGACACCCGAAGACGCCGTGCGACGCGAACTCATGGAAGAGCTGCAGGTCAAAGTCACCAACCTGCGTGATTTCTATACCGTTGAGTACGACTACCCCGATTTCCATCTCTCGATGGAGTGTTACTACTGCTCGCTGGCCAAAGAGTCTGGCGAGCCCCAGAAACATGACCGCCAGCTTGATATCCGTTGGATTCCGCGCACCTCGCTTGCCACGGTGGAATGGATGCCCGCCGACAAGGGGCTTATTGATGCCCTGATTGAACTGAAGGAAGATCGGCTCGAGGCCAATGGCGCCGCCAACGACGCCGAGGCCGCCACGACCGACGAGCCCGCCACCAAACCCAAGCGCACACCTAAGCGCCGCAGCAAGAAGCGTCCCAAGCCCGGTCTGCTGGACGGCATCGATACCTCGGACCTCTCCGCTGACGAGCGCGAACTCGTGCGCCGTCGCGCCGCCATCAAAAAGTCCATGAAGGGCAACAAGCGTGCGAACACCAAGCCCGAGCTGCTCGTACGACAGCGCCTGCGGGCCGCGGGCCTTACGGGCTATCGTTTGGAATGGAAGGTACCCGGCAAGCCCGACATCGCCTTTCCCGGGCGCAAGATCGCCATCTTCGTCAACGGCTGCTTTTGGCACCGCTGCCCCAAGTGCAATCCGAGCCAGCCCAAGCGCAACGTTGAGTTTTGGGAGGCAAAGTTCCGTCGCAACGTCGAGCGCGACCGCGCTGCCGTGGCAGCACTCACTCAAATGGGCTGGACACCCATAACCATCTGGGAATGCGAGCTCAAAAAAGACCGCATCGACGCCACGATGGAAAAGGTCATCGAGCAGGTGCGCGCCGCAGAACCGCAGCGCTAGGAACGAGCCGTCCACACGCCCCACACAGGCGAGCCACATCCGCGCCACAAACCTTAGAAAGCCCTTAAGCTCAAAACCTTTCAAGAGTGTTACTCAATAGCCTTGACCTGCGGTTTCATCGTAACACCAAACCAGGTTAAGCCTTTCTTTAGCGCTTCTTTGCAGCAGCCGCGCCATAATACTGCCAACGCACGGGACCTAGCAGCACACCCCGTGCGCAACCTTTTGGTGGACATCGAGGAGGCCGCATAAGCATGCATTCTTCCAATGACGCAGCACAGCAGCCATCCCTAAAACATGCAGACCTTTTCTCCTTCCCCCCGACACAAAGAGACGGTCTCCTCGACTCCCCCACCACAAAAGCCAAACGCTCAACCGATCAAAGCCTCAACCTGCAGGCCTCATTGAAAAAGCTCCAGGCGTCGCTAGACAAAGCAGTCCCCAACCAAGCCCGGGCATACTAGCCCCCACCAACAAAGCGCCCCTCGCGCCCCATCCTTTCCGCCCCAACGCCACAAGGGTGACGACCTCGAGTAGGTCAACCTGGGAGGGACGAGGGCTTAGTTCCCCAATCTTTCCGCAGGGGGCAAAAAGCCTCGCCGCACGAAGTGCGCAGCGAGGCTTTTTGCATGCCCGAGGACGATTGGGGAACTAAGCCCTCGTCCCTCCCCGGGATATGTAGCGAGTCGGAGTACCCTTGCTGTTACTCTGCTTTGCCCACAGAGTTAAGGTTGGTCATGCGGATCTTAACCAGCTCGGTGATCTCACGCATGCCCTCCTTGGCCGGCTTCTTGGGATCGAAGCAGGCGGGGTTCTCGGCCATGTAGGCCATGAAGCCCTTGGTGTAGGCCTGACGCAGCTCGGTGGCGTAGTTAACCTTGCAGATGCCGTTCTTCACAGCCTCGGCAACCTGCTCATCGGGCACACCAGAGGTGCCGTGCAGAACCAGCGGCACGTCGACGGCGTCGCGGATGGCCTTGACCACGGACTGCTCGATGTGCGGATCGCTCGTGTACACACCGTGGCTGGTGCCAACGCCAATAGCGAGAGAGGTGCAGCCAGTGCGCTCGACGAACTCCTTGGCCTCGGCAGGATCGGTGTAGGGGCTCTCGCCCTCAACTGCGGGACCGTCGTCCTCCTTGCCGCCAACCTTACCGAGCTCGGCCTCGACGGGCACGCCCATGGCGCGGCCAGCGTCGGCGACGGACTTGGTCAGGGCGATGTTGTCCTCGAAGGACTCGTGCGAGCCGTCGATCATGACAGAGGTGTAGCCCGTGCGGAAAGCCTGCATGCAGCGGTCATAGCCATCGCCGTGATCGAGGTGCAGAGCGACGGGCACGGAAGCGCGCTCGGCAGCAGCCTTGACCATGCCGTAGAAGTAGTCCAGACCAGCGGTCTTGATGGTGCCCGGGGTGGTCTGCATGATGACGGGGGACTTGGTCTCCTCGGCAGCGGCCAGAACGGCCATAACAAACTCGAGGTTCTCGACGTTGAACGCGCCGACGGCGTAGTGGCCGGCCTGAGCGTCCTTGAGCATCTTTTCGGTGGTAACAAGTGCCATGAGCGTTTGCTCCTCTCCCTCGCCCGCATCTGGACATCGGGCGTAGTTGTTCACAAGGCGTTTTACCTTGCGTTTTACTGCGTTCATTGTATGAAATTCAGCGGCTTTGCACGTGCGAGATATTGAGCCCATGCAGGTCAATACCGTCGTTTTTGAAAAGTAAACGGAAGGAATTTGAGCCGAGTGGACATGTTCGATATTGAATTTTGAGCGTTCAGCGTCTTTCTTTTATAGAAAAGATAAGTAATCGAAAGGTGTTTTCTTACTCAAAAAGAAAATGAACGAAAATAGAGTCAACACAATTCCTGCAAATTTAGCCGAGAATGGAGCAAGCATGGCCCAAGCCACCAACCGAGCTTTCGCCGACGAGCGTCGTTCCGCCATCATGGAGATGCTCGATCATAATGCCTCGGTGCAGGTAGCAGAGATCGCCCAGACCTTTGGCGTGTCCTCCGTCACCGCCCGCGCCGACCTGGACGCGCTCGCCGAAGCAGGCAAGCTGCGCCGCACGCACGGCGGTGCCGTATCACTCCACAAACGTCTAACCGTCTCCACGCAGGATCGCCGCATCAATGTCAACGTCGCCGCCAAGCAGGCCATCGCGCAAAGCGCCATCGAGCTCGTCAATGACGGCGACACGCTGCTCGTCGACTCGGGCACCACGGCGCTCGAGTTCGTCCGGCTCCTCGATCAGCGCGACGGTATCACCGTCATCACGGCCGACATTACCATTGCCGATTACATCGACGAGAGCATGCCCTCAGTCGATGTCGTCATGCTGGGCGGGGCGCTGCGCAAAGGCCATCGTTATTTGTACGGACCGCTCACTATGCAGGCGCTCCAAATGGTCCATGCCGATCTGGCCGTCATGTGCCCCGGCGCCTTTGTCCCCAGCTGCGGCTTTACGACCGACTTTCCCCAGATGGCCGAGACCAAAACGGCTATGATCACCGCGGCCCATCAAAGCGTCGCCCTCATGGACGCCAGCAAGGTTAACGGACGCGGCATGTACCGCTTTGCCGAGCTTGCCGATGTCGACTCCATCGTGATGGACCGTGACCCCGACCATGCCGTCGCCACCTCGATCGCCGAGGCCACTGACAGCTCACGTCCAGCCCTCGTCATCGCCGGCGCTTAAACAAAAACCACCACAAAGGTGCCTGTCCCCTTTGTGGTGGTTGTGATGGTTGAGCGTCAAAAGTGAACGTGTCGCTACTTGGACAGCTCGTCGGCGAGGGCCTCGATCTGAGCGCGCGAGGCGTCGTTGAGCGAGCCCAGCACGGTCACCTTGTTCTGCGCCAGGGTGATGTCCTTCATGCCCTCGAGCTCCTTGGTCATAACCTTGGCAGCTGCAGGCGCCCAGGAACCGGACTCGACAAGCGCCACGGTGCGGTTCTGGTAGGCATGCTCGGCGAGCGTGTGGATAAAGGTGCTCATGCACGGGAAGATCTCGCCCTGATAGGTAATGGAGGCGAGCACCAGACGGTCGTAGCGGAACGCGTCCTCAACGGCCTCGGCCATGTCGTCGCGAGCCAGGTCGAAGACGGAGACCTTCTGGCCGCGAGCCTCGAGTGCCGCGGCGAGCTCCTCGACGGCAGCCTTCAGATGGCCGTAGACGCTCGCGTAGGCAATCGTGATGCCCTCGTCCTCGGGCTGATAGCTCGACCAGGTGTTGTAGGTGTCGAGGTAGTAGCCCAGGTTCTCGGCCAGCACGGGGCCGTGGAGCGGGCAGATGATCTGGATGTCCAGATCGGCAGCCTTCTTGAGCACGGCCTGCACAAACTTGCCGAACTTGCCGACGATACCAAAGTAGTAACGGCGCGCCTCGCAGGCCCACCCTTCCGGATCCTCGATGTCGTTGGCGCCGAACTTGCCAAAGCCGTCAGCGCTAAAGAGCACCTTGTCGGTGGCCTCGTAGGAAAAGAGTACCTCGGGCCAGTGCACATTGGGGGCGCCGACAAACGTCAGGCTGTGGCCGCCCAAGTCGAGCACGTCACCCTCCTTGACGACCATCTTGCGCTCGGGGTAATCGGTGCCAAAGTAGTTGACCATCATGCGGAAGGCACCCATGCTCGCCACGATCTGGGCCTGAGGATAGCACTCCATAAAGGCGGCGATGCCAGCGGAGTGATCGGGCTCCATGTGGTGGACGACCAGGTAATCGGGTGTGCGACCGTCGAGCACGGCCTCGATGTTGCCGAGCCACTCGTCAACAAAACCGCCGTCGACCGAATCGGCGACAGCGATCTTCTCGCCCAAGATAACGTAGCTGTTGTATGCCATACCGTTCTCGGACACATCGTACTGGCCCTCGAACAGGTCAATGTCGTGATCGTCGACGCCAACGTAGCGGATATCCTTGGTGATCTCCATCAGGCAAAGCCTCCTAGATAGACAAAAGAACCCGTCTATCATAGCACTCGGCTGCATCCCAACAGCTATCTGCCGGCATCCTTACCGTTTGTTATCCAAACGCAGCAACGCGCCGTTTACCTGCGCAAACTACGCGCGCGGAGCCGCTGTGGTATGTCGAACGATGAGCTGGCCGGGGATACGGATCGCGACGGTCTTGCCCGACGTCCCCTCCTTGGGGACCGCATGTTCAAACACCTCGCGTCCACGCTGATGCAGATCGAACCGCACGGTCGTGAGCTCGTTATGCGCGACAAAATCATCGAGCGAATCGTCGACACCCACCACGCTCACGTCCTCGGGCACGCGCAGGCCGCTATCGCGCAGCGCGGCGATGGCACCATTTGCCATCTGATCGTTTGCCGCATAGATCGCCGTCATGGTGCGGTCGTGCTCGGCCAGATACCTACCGGCCTCGTAGCCGCTGTTGGCAGACCAATCTCCCTCGAGCGGCTCCACCGGCTCGATATGCCTGCGCTCGAGCGCGTCCTGCCCTGTCTCTTATACACATCTGACGCTGCCGACGATACTCCTTGTGTAG
>CABRIB010000057.1 GCA_902470915.1 uncultured Collinsella sp.
AGGAGTCCGTCTCGTGGGCTCGGAGATGTGTATAAGAGACAGTTATTAATGACGTCGACAGGCGGGGTGGTTCCCCGCGTACGTGCCATCTGAGTAACCGAGGGGAGGGCGCACATGGGAATGACTGGTGCATACGAGCGCAATCTCGATGCAAAAGGTCGTCTGTCCCTGCCTGCACCCCTTCGCGAGGAGCTTGGAGAGCACGTTCGCGTGTTCAAAGCCCTGGATGTCGATGCTCTGTACGTGTTCTCTGCCGAGGCCTTCGATAAGTGGGTCGAAGGACTCTTCGCGGGTCGTGAGGGCCACGAGGGTTTTAACCCGCGTGACATTAATGACCAGAAGCTCATGAGGGCGATCAACAAGCGCACCACGTCGATGGATGTGGACAGTGCCGGTCGTATCGGTCTTTCCGAGTCTCTCCGCAAGCAGGCGAACCTCGACCGCGAGGTCACGGTTGTGGGCAACTACGACCACCTTGAGGTTTGGGATCGCGCCGCGGCCGATGAGGACGATGACGACGAGGCCCTGCTGGACCTCTTCTTCTCGTAAGGGCAAGGCACGAGTAACGGATGGAGCGTGGGATCTTGACACAAGAATATCGGCATGAACCTGTCATGCTTGGCGAAGTGCTTGAGTCGCTGCAGCTCAAGAACGGCTCCGTTGTCTGCGATTGCACCCTTGGCGGTGCCGGTCATTCGGTAAAGATGGCCGCGCAGGTGGGGGAGACGGGCCTTTTGCTCGGCGTCGATCAGGACGACATGGCCCTCGAGGCTGCTGGCGCCCGTCTGGACCGCGAGGTTCCCGGCGTCCCGCATCAGCTGCTGAAGGGCAACTTCGGCGACTTGGACGAGCTGCTTTGCTCGGCCGAGGTGCCCGGGGTCGATGGCTTCCTGTTTGACTTGGGCGTTTCGTCACCGCAACTCGATATTCCTGGCAGGGGCTTTTCGTATAACGAGGATGCCCCATTGGACATGCGGATGGATCCGGGTAATAACACCTTAAACGCAGCTGAGGTCATCAACACCTATAACGAACACGACCTCGCCCGGATTCTACGCGTCTACGGCGAAGAGAAGTTCGCCTCGCAGATCGCGCGCGAGATTGTGCGCCGCCGCGAGCAAGAACCGATCGAAACCACCGGCCAATTTGTCGAGATCATCAAGGCGGGTATCCCGGCTGCCGCTCGTCGGCATGGCGGACACCCGGCCAAGAAAAGTTTCCAGGCCATTCGCATCGAGGTCAATCACGAGCTCGATGTGCTCGAACGAGGGCTTGATGCCGCCACCAGGTGGCTCAACCCGGGCGGACGTATCTGCGTCATCTCGTATCACTCGCTCGAGGACCGTATCGTAAAGAACCACTTTAAGGAGATGAGCCAGGGGTGCACGTGTCCGCCGGAGATTCCGGTGTGCGTGTGCGGCAACGTGCCGATACTCAAGGTCATCACCCGCAAACCCTTGGTTGCCCAGCCTGATGAGGTTGAGCGCAACCCTCGGGCGAGATCAGCCAAAATCCGCGTGGCGCAGCGTCTGTAGGCGCGACCGCGCGATATTGGACCTCCCGCTCGCACCATAAACGAAGCTTAAACACACTACCAACGTACTCGGGATGGGAGGCGGCATATCATGGGCTACAACACTTCAAGCGCAGCACTCGCCTATGATATGAACGCCATGCCCGCCTATCGTGAGACGCCGCAGGCCCCCGTTGCTCCCCGTGAGCAGCGCGCGCCGCGCTTTGATGTCTACACGGGCGCGGGCCGTCAGGCAAACCAGGCGGTAAGCCCGGTTTTCATGAGCGTTCTTAAAACGTTTTGCATCATTGCGGCTATCTTCATGACGATCGGCGTCGCCCGCGTGGCGCTCGCCGGCGTTACGGCCCAGGTGCTCAACAGCAACGCCGAGCTTACCAGCACGCTCGAAAAGGCGACCGATGAGAGCTCCGACCTGGAGGTCATGCATTCGGTCTATGGCGCCGACACGCGTATTCGCGACCTTGCGGGCGCTTATGGCATGGTGGAGCCCAGCGAGAGCGTTACACTTGACTTTTCGCAGGATGCAGCCGCGGGCGCCAACGCGACCGCGACCGCTCAGTAGCAAGACGGTAGCTGAGTATGACAAATGACTATCGCCGCGGTTCCGATGGGGGCCGCGGTTCTGGACGTCCCTCGTCGCGGGGACGTTCTGGTTATCAAGGAACGGGTCGGCAATCTTACAACGCCGGGCAGTCCCGTGGCAACGACCCGGCGTCGCGACTTCGCGGCTCGGGCGGCCCTCAAGTGCATAACACCAGGTCGCGCAAGAGTTCGTCGACCGAATGGCTCACGGGCACGCCTCTGCCTCGCCGCAAAGCCGTCATGGGCTTCATTGGGCTTGGCTTGGGCTTGGGCGTCTTTCGCCTTGCCGACTATCAAATTGTCGAAGCCGATAAACTGCGCGAGCGTGCCGATGCGCGCCGCCTGCTTGCGCAGACCCTCTATGCCAAACGTGGCACCATCTACGACCGCAACGGTAACGTGCTGGCGTCGTCGGTCGAATGTCGCAACATCGCCGTGAACCCCCAGCTTGTCGAGGATGTTGACAAGACGGTGTCGGCGCTGGTCAAGGCAACTGGAATCGATAAAAAGACCTGCCGCAAGCTCGTTGAGTCCGATGGAACCTGGGTGTATATCAAGCGCCAGGTGGACGAAGACGACGCTGCGGCGCTGGAGAAGAAGAACCTGCCCGGCGTGCTTTTTGAGCAGGCCATGAAGCGCGTATATCCATACGGCAATCTGGCATCGCAGGTGCTGGGTGTAGTGAATGTAGACAACGACGGCTTGACGGGTCTCGAAAAGCAATACAACAAGCTTCTGACCGGCACGAACGGTTCTCTCGTACGCGAGCGCGCGAGGGACGGCAGCTATATCGCGGGCGGTGCCTATAAAAAGGTGGCTGCGGTCGACGGCGTTGATATCGTGACGACGCTCGACGTCAATATCCAGCGTGCGGCCGAGGATGCCCTGGCAGAGGCTGTCGAGAAGACAAAGGCCAAGAACGGCTCGGCGCTGGTCACCGATCCTACGACAGGCGAGATCTTGGCAGCCTGCTCGTATCCGACTTACGACCAGACCAATTTGGAAAACGCCAAGACCGAGGATATGAACCTGCGCCTGGTCACCGACGCCTACGAGCCCGGCTCGGTCTTTAAGACGCTCGTGGCGGGCGCCGGCTTCGACTTGGGTGTCGTGCGGTCGAGTACGTCGTTTGAGGTGCCGGCGAGCATCAAGGTGGGCGACGATACCGTCACCGATGCCGACAAGCGCGACTATGCCATGACCATGGATGTGCGCGAGATGATGCGCCGTTCGTCCAACGTAGGCTTTGTCCTGGTGGGGCGCAAGATCGGTGCCGACGACTTTGCCGCCTATGTGGACAAGTGGGGCATCGGTCACAGCTCTGGTGTCGATTTTCCGGGCGAGAGCCTGGGCATCGTCAAGGAGCGTGACCAGTATGACGGCGCCACGCTGGGCTCGATGAGCTTTGGACAGGCGCTGTCTGTCTCGCCGATTGAGATCGCACGTGCCGTGGGCGGCATCGCCAACGGCGGCGTGATGATGACCCCGCACTTCTATAAGTCCAGCAAAGGCGACGAGAAGGACTGGGGCGAAGGCGAGCGCGCGATTTCGGAGGACGCCGCATCCCAGGTGACATCGTGCATGCAGACGGTCGTGTCGGAGGGAACGGGCGTTGGCGGCGCGGTTGACGGCTATGACGTGGCGGGTAAGACCGGTACGGCCGAACGTGCCGACGAGAACGGCGGCTACCTCAAGGAGAACTACATGTCGTCCTTTATGGGCTTTGCACCGGCACAATCGCCCAAGGTGCTGTGCTATATCACGCTCGACGGAACGCCGAGCGGCTCAGATGCCGCTGCGGTGCCGTTCCAGTCCATTATGGCCAACGCGCTCGACGTGCTGGGTATCCCGCACACGAAGTAGGGGGTTACAATCTTTGGGGCGTGGTTTGTTGTCCCATATGAGGGGTGTTCACATGCCCTGCACCACGCATGCGCGGCGCTGGGATACAATACGCCGATAGCATTATTTAGGTTTACAGGGGAGCTGCAATGATAGAGATCGCCGTCAACAACCTCGCGGCCGCAACAGGGGCCCGAACCGTGACGGGAGAAGTCGATCGGGTATGCCGCGGGTGCGTTATCGACTCGCGCCAGGTCGAGGAAGGGACGATTTTCGTCGCCTTTCCCGGTGAAAACGTCGACGGCAATGATTTTGCTTCCCGTGCCGTCCAGTCGGGTGCCGGCGCCGTCGTGATGACGCGTGAGCCCGAGGCCGAGCTGGTCTCGCTGGCGCAGGACAAGGGCTGTGCCATCTTGCTGACCGATGATCCCGAGGAGTTTCTGCTGCGTTTGGCGCACGTGTATCGCCTGGAGCTTGGCTGCCTGGTCGTTGGCATTACCGGTTCCATCGGCAAGACGACGACCAAGGACGTTCTCGCCGCTGTGCTCGCCAAGCGCTATCGTGTCTGGGCCACCAAGGGCAATTTCAATAACCTGATCGGCATGCCGCTCACGGTGCTTTCCGCTCCGGCCGATACCGAGGTCCTGGTGCTCGAGATGGGCATGAACCATTTCCACGAGATCGAGCGCCTGTCCCAGTCCGCCAATCCCAACCTTGCCATCGTGAGCAAGATCGGCACCTCTCATATCGGCATTTTGGGCAGCCGCGAGAACATCGCCCGCGCTAAAGCCGAGATTGTCCAGGGCATGTGCGCCGCCGGCGACTATTTGCCGCTGCTGGTTTTGGGCGGCGAGGACGATTTTACGCCGTTCATTCGCGATACGTTCGCCCAGCCTGCTGGTATCGACGTGATGCTGGCCGGTGTCTCTGACGATGATGAGGTCCGCGCCCGCGACGTTCGCGTTGATGACGAGGGCCGTCCGGTCTTTACGCTCGATTTTGGTCAGGGCGAGACAATCGATACCATGCTTGCCATCCCCGGCGTGCAGTCCGTTCCTAATGCCGTTAAGGCCGCCGCGGTTGCCTATCGCCTGGGCGTGACGCCCGAGCAGATCGATGCTGCCTTTAGGGGCCTCACGATCACCGGGCACCGCCAGGAGATCAAGCGCGCCAAGAGCGGTGCACGCATCATCGACGATTCCTATAACGCCAGCGCCGAATCGATGGCAGCCGGCCTCGATCTGCTGTGCTCGCTTTCGTGCACGGGGTCTCGCATGGCGATCCTGGGCGAGATGGGCGAGATGGGCGATGAGGCTCCTCGCATGCATGAGCTCGTGGGCGCCTATGCCGCCGCCAAGAAGCTCGACATGCTGGCGTGCGTGGGTGGTGAGCTGGCCCAGCTTATGGCCGATGCCGCGCGCATGATGGGCATGGACGAGGACCGCATCCAGGTGTTCTCCGATTATCAGCAGGTGCTCGACCGCATGGGCGGCGCGCTTGAAAAACATGATGTTGTACTGGTCAAGGGTTCCCGCTTTGTTGAGCTCGACCGCTTTGTGGAAGGTGTGTGCTAGCCCATGTTCGGCAATCCCTCGTATCCAACGTATCAGGCTTTTTTGGGGCTTGGCATCGCCGCAGCCATTGCGCTGCTGCTCATGCCGTGGTGGATCAAGCTGCTCAAGGTCGAGGGTATCGGCCAGCAGGTTCGTGCCGACGGCCCCAAGCGTCATTTGGTTAAGCAGGGAACGCCCACCATGGGTGGCGTTGTCATCCTCGTCGCGATCTCGCTGACCTGCCTGCTGATGGGCAAGCTCACCACCGAGCTCGTACTCGTGCTGCTCGCCACGCTGGCGACCGGCGTGCTGGGCCTGATCGACGACCTGACCTCCGTTACGCATGGGCGCTCGCTCGGTCTGACGCCCCATGCCAAGATGATCGGCCTAACCATTATCTGTGTCACCTTTACGGTACTTGCCGTCAACTGGTGCGGTGTCGCCCCCGAGATTCGTTTTCCCGGTGGGTTGACGATCGACCTTGGCGTGCTTTCGACCACCATCTGCGGCTATTCGTTCCCGTGGCTCTATATTGTCTTTTGCTGGCTGATGATTGCCGGTCTTTCTAATGCCGTGAACCTGACCGATGGCCTTGACGGTCTTGCTGGCGGCACCTCCATGATCGCCATGCTCGCCATGGCTGCCATGGCGTTTTTGCACGGAGACGTGAACCTGTCCATCTTCTGCACCGCGTGTGCCGGTGCCTGCTTGGGCTTTCTGTGGTTCAACTGCTATCCGGCGAGCATCTTTATGGGTGATACCGGCTCGCTTGCTCTGGGCGCCGCGTTTGCCTGTACGTCCATCATGACTAACACCGAGGTCGTCTCCCTCATCATCGGCGGCCTGTTTATCGTTGAGACCCTGTCGGTCATGATTCAGGTTGTCTACTTCCACTTTACGCACAAGCGCGTCTTCCTTATGGCGCCCATCCATCATCATTTCGAAAAGAAGGGTTGGGCCGAGACCAAGGTCGTCATCCGTTTTTGGATTATCGCTGCGGCATTTGGTGCCGTTGGCCTTGCTCTGTTCTTCCAGTTGGGATAGTGGTCTTTCATGCCTCTTGCTGATGTCTTTAGCCTGCTCGTTTTGGGTCAGGGCAAATCCGGCCTCGATGTCGCCCGCTGGGCGCTGGCACATCCAGAGCGCGTAAGCGCCGTTACCGTGTATGGCGGCGGCACCTCTGAGCCCAATGACGCCACGCGTGCGCTCGAGGCTGCTGGTGCGTCGTTTGTCTATGGGACCGAACAGGTCGAGGGCGCCTATGACGTATGCGTGACGTGCCCGGGCATCTCGGAGTTCTCGGGCTTCTTTAAGGCCGGGCGCGAGCATGCCGCTCAGATTATGGGTGAGCCAGAGTTTGCCTATCGCCTGTCGCCCGATAACTGGATTGCCATCACGGGCACCAACGGTAAGACGACCACCACGTCGCTGACTGATTATCTGCTCAAGGCTGCCGGCGAGGCCAGCGTAGCTGTCGGCAACATCGGCGAGCCGCCGGTCAACGAGATTGACGGCCGAGCCCACAACGAGTGGTTTGTGGCTGAGCTCTCGAGCTATCAGATTGCTACGACCACCGAGCTCCACCCTCGCGTGGCAGTGCTGCTCAACATCACTCCCGACCACTTGGGCTGGCATAAGAGCCATAAGAACTATGCGCTTGCCAAGATCAAGCTGTTTGACAATATGGTCGATGACGATCTGGTGGTTGTCGACGTCGAAGACGCCGGCATTCACGAGTTCGATGAGTACATCTATACGCCGGGTCGCCGCATCTGCAAGGTCGCTTTTGACGAGCCCGAGGGTGCAGACGCCGCCTTTGTGCGCGACGGCAAAATGGTCGTGCGCCTGAAGGGCGTCGAGACTCAGCTTGTCGTCACGTCCGAGCTCAAGATCTCGGGCCACCACAATGTCATCAATGCCTTATGTGCCGCCACGGCTGCTCTGGCCGTCGGTGCCGATGTCGATGGTGTCCGCCGCGGTCTGGCCTCGTTCCAGCCGCTCGAGCATCGCGTGGAGCCGTGCGGCGAGATTGACGGTGTGCGCTACGTCAACGATTCCAAGGCGACCAACACCGACGCGGTCGAGAAGGCACTGACGGCATTTCCCGATGACGACGTGATCTTGCTGCTCGGCGGCCACGATAAGGGCACGCCGCTCACGGACTTCGCGCGCGTTGTTATGGATAACGTGCGCTCGGTCGTCTGCTTTGGCGATGCGCGCGAGCGTTTCACCGCCGCTATGGACGAGGCCGATGTCGATGGCGATGTGGATATTGCCCAGGCGGATGACCTGCGCGATGCCGTGGACGTTGCCCGTTCGCTGTCGAGCCGTGGCGACGTGATCTTACTTTCTCCTGCCTGCTCTTCGTTCGATGAGTTCTCGGGCTATGAGGAGCGCGGCCGCGTGTTTAAGGACTATGTGGCGCAGCTTGCCGCTGCGGCGAAATCGCAAATGGAATAGGGGTTGCCGGTGAGAGAGGAGAGCCCCCGACAAGGTATGAGGAGGCCCGACTCGGACCGTGCTTCCTCGCGGCGCAGCACACCGCGTTCCGGTCGCGGCGGGCAGACGTTTAGCGAACGCTATATTGCCGGCGTTCCCGCCCGTATCATGCGCCCCCGTCTGATATTCATGGCCTGCCTGTTTACCTTGGTGTGCTTTGGCCTGCTGATGGTGTACTCGGCGTCTTCGGTCGAGGCGCTGCACGAGAATGGCTCGGCGACGTTTTTCCTGGGTCGACAGGCCGCGTTTGCCGTGGTTGGTGTTCTGGCGCTGATTGCCATCGTGCGCGTTTTGCCGGACAGCTGGTTTGGGGAGGATGTGCTTAGGATCTTCCTCATAGGCATGATAGGGCTACTGTTTCTGGTGTTCTTGGTGGGCAGCGGCAGCCGTGGCGCCACGCGCTGGCTCAACATCGCCGGTATTCAGTTCCAGCCTTCCGAGTTTTTAAAGCCATTTGCCATTGCGTATTCGGCCATCATGCTTGATCGCTTCTTTTCGCCCGGTGGCAACATCAACGAATTCCTTCGCAAGATGGGCATCTACTTGGGCATTTCGCTCTTTCTGATCTTTATCCAGCCCGATTTCGGTACTGTCCTGATCATCCTGTTGACCCTCATGTGCATGGCGTTGTTTGCGGGTCTCGACCCCAGATTTATCATCGGCGTGCTAATCTTCGGCATTCTCGTGATCGTGATTGCGCTTGTTGCAGAGCCGTACCGTATGGTGCGTATTCAGGTTGCCTTGAATCCTTGGGCCGACGAGTATGGTGACGGCTATCAGGCCACGCTTGCCATCATGGCCTTTGCCTCGGGCGGTCTGTTCGGCCGTGGCATCGGCAACTCAACCATGAAGTACTCGTATCTGCCCGAGGCGCACAACGACTACATCCTGGCCATCATTGGCGAGGAAGTCGGTTTTGTCGGAACCGTGCTGTTCTTCTTGGTGTTTGCGATGCTGATCTACTCGGCGTTTCGCATTGCCGAGCAGGCGACCGATCGTCGGGGCGCGCTCATGGCGTCTGGCTCCGCGGTCATTCTCGCAGTGCAGTTTTTGATTAACGCGCTGGGCATCCTCAACGTGTTTCCCATGACGGGCAAACCGTTGCCGTTTATTAGCTACGGCGGTTCGTCGATTATTGTGTCGCTCATGCTTGCCGGGTTGATCCTGCGCGTTTCGTACGAGAGCGCCCGCCGCGATGAGTATGACCGCCGCCGTGAGAGCTTTGCCGTTATGGATGAGAGTACCGCCGGCGTGCCCCACGTGCGCGGCGAGCGATCTTCGCGTAACGGTTTTACCGTCCTGGATGGCTCTGCGACCGACCCCGCAGCCCGCCCGCGTCAGCGAACGGCGCCGCAAGGTCGTCCTCAGCGCCCCACTCCTCGCAATGCGGGCGGCGGATATAATCGAATCGATTTGAACTCAGACCCGTCGGCGCGTCTGCGTACCGACGGCCAGGGACCGCGTGTACGAAGGGACTACCATGACCGATAAAATGACCGTTGCTATTGCAGCCGGCGGCACGGCAGGGCACATCAACCCCGCGCTCGCCTTGGCCGAAGAGCTCCGTGACCGTGGCCACCACGTTGTGTTCGTGGGCCAGTCGCGCAAGCTCGAGGGTCGTCTGGTCCCCGAGGCTGGGTTTGATTTTGTGCCCATTACGGTCACGGGCTTCGACCGCTCCCGTCCTTGGACGGCGCTGACCTCGCTGTGGCGTGTCAACAAGGCCAAGCGTGCGCTCGCTGGTCATTTCTCAAAGGTCGGCAAGCCCGACGCTGCCGTCGGTTTTGGTGCCTATGTCGAGGTTCCGCTGCTGGGGTGGTGCAAGGGCGCGGGCGTTCCGTATCTGCTGCATGAGCAGAACTCTGTTCCGGGCCTGGCCAACAAGATGATGAACTCCCACGCCGCCCGCGTGTGCATCTCGGTGCCGGCAGCGCGTTCGGTCTTTGAGCGCGAAGGTGACCCTGGCCACGTGCTCATGACCGGCAACCCCGTACGTCGCTCGGTGATCGAGGGCGATCGCGCTCGCGGCCGCAAAGCACTTGGCGTTCCCGAGGACGCTACGCTGCTGCTCGTCTTTGGCGGTTCACTTGGCGCCCAGCACCTCAACGAGCGCGTGGTTTCGCTCAAAAACGAGCTGCTTTCGCGCAAGAACCTCTATGTGTTGCATTCAACGGGTGCCGACGGCTTTGAGGAGACCGAGCGCGCTTTGGCGCTGACGCCCGAGGAGGCGAAGCGTTACCGCGTCCAGTCTTACATCGACAACATGGGCGATATGCTGGCTGCTGCCGATTTGGTGCTCTCGCGTTCGGGCGCATCGAGCGTGGCCGAGATCGCTGCGCTCGCCGTACCTTCGGTGCTCGTGCCGTATCCGCATGCGACGGCCGACCACCAAACCACCAATGCCCGTTATCTGGTCGACGCCGGGGCCGGCGTGCTCTGCGCCGATGCCGATATCGACGGTTTTGCCTTTGCCGATGAACTGCTGCACCTGGTCGATGACGCGGCGGCGCGCGACGCCATGCGTCAGGCGGCGCGTGGTCTGGCTCAGGATAGGGCCGCCGCTCTTCTGGCGGATGCGGTAGAGGGTTTGCGTTAGTTAGACGGGATATCGTCGGTCGCCCTCGCGCTGATGCGGTAGGTGCGGTACAGTTAACGGGTTACAGGCAGTGTTTACGCAAGGAGTACACGAGCACATGGCTGATTCCCAGACTGCAACCTCCGCGCCCGAGTTTAAGAGCGCCCACTTTATCGGTATCGGCGGCGCCGGCATGAGCGGCATCGCCCTCGTTCTGCACGAGCGCGGTTATGCCGTTACCGGCTCCGACCTTAAGACGTCACGTTATATCCGCCAGCTTACCCGCGCTGGTGTGAAGGTGCATGTGGGCCATGAGGCCGCCACGATCGACGAGGTCAAGCCCGACGTGGTTGTTGTCTCCACCGCTATTCCGGAGTCCAACCCTGAACTCGTGCGCGCTCGCGAGCTTGGTATTCCCGTGTGGCCCCGTGCCAAGATGCTCTCTGCTTTGGGCCACGGCTACACCACCGTCGCTGTTGCCGGCACGCATGGCAAGACCACCACGTCTTCGATGTGCGCCACCATGCTCGACCGCATGGGTCTGGATCCGAGCTTCCTGATCGGTGGCATCGTCGAGGGCTATGACACGAACGGCAAGAACGGCTCGGGCGACTACTTTGTCGCCGAGGCCGACGAGTCCGACAGCTCCTTCCTGTTCCTGAACCCCAACGTGGTCATTGTGACCAACGTCGAGGCCGACCACCTCGATCACTACTCGGGTATCGAGGAGATCGAGGCAACTTTCGCCAAATTCATGAGCCTGGTGGGCGAGGACGGCACCGTCATCGTCTGCGGTGAGGACCCGCATCTGGTCGAGCTCGCCAAGTCGACGGGCCGTCACGTGCTTTCCTACGGCTTTGCCGAGAGCAACGACATCGTCTGCATGCACCCGGATGTCAAGGGCATCCAGAGCGACTTTATCGTTCGCTTTGAGGACGGCACTGAGCACGCTGTGGAGATCAAGAGCAATCCCGGTCGCCACAACATGCTCAACGCCACGGCGGTGCTCACCGTCGCCCATGTCCTGGGCCTTGACATCGACGCCGCCGCCAAGGCGCTCTCGAGCTTTGAGGGCGTCCGCCGTCGCTTTACCCACGTGGGCGATATCGATGGCATCACCGTGGTCGATGATTACGGCCATCACCCCACCGAGATCAAGGCGACGCTTGCTGCCGCTTCGTCGCTGGGCTACAAGCACGTCGACGTCGTGTTCCAGCCGCATCGCTATTCGCGCCTGCAGGCCCTGTGCGACGACTTTGCCGATGCATTTGCCAATGCCGATAAACTGCTGCTGATTGATGTGTTCTCGGCTGGCGAGATGCCCATTCCGGGTGTCACCTCTAAGATGCTCGCCGATACCGTGCGCGCCAAGCATCCTGGCAAGGAGGTCGTGTACTGCTCCAGCCGTCTTGAGCTCAATCAGGAGCTCGAGCAGATGGTGGGCGAGGGCGACCTGCTGCTCACAATGGGTGCCGGTGACGTTACGACCGTCGGTCCCGAGTTTATCGAGTATCTGACTGCCAAGAAAGACGCTTAAGTCTAATGGGTCTGTTTAACGCCGTCATGGCGCTCTCGGGCATGATCGACACGGATGTGATCGAGGACGAGCGCCTTGCGCGTCATACGAGCTATCGTATCGGCGGCAAGGCCGACCTCTTTGTGACGTGCCATAGCTATCATGCCCTCCGCCGCGCCGTGGCGGTGCTCGATCGCGAGCAGGTGCCGTGGGTCATCATCGGCAAGGGCTCCAATCTGCTGGTTGCCGATGGCGGTTATCGCGGTGCCGTCATTTCGCTCGGACGTGAGTTTCAGCGCACGGTTGTTGCCGATGACGGTTGTACGCTGACGGTCGGTGCGGGCGTGATGTTTGCGCGCCTGGTCAACGATGCCCTGTCGCGTAGCCTCTCGGGCCTTGAGTTTGCCGTTGGCATCCCTGGCTCGGTTGGCGGTGCGATATCTATGAATGCAGGCACACGGACCGAGTGGATTGGCTCGCTGGTTGAGGATGTCGTAACGTTTGACCCGGCATCCGGTATCAAGCATTATGCGGGGTCCGAGATCACTTGGGGCTACCGCGAATGTAGCCTTCCCCGCAATGAGATCATCCTCGAGTGCGTGCTCAAGCTTAAACCGGCGCCCAAGGCCGACATTCGCGAGCGCATGGAACGGTACCTGACGAGGCGCAAGCGTACGCAGCCCATGGGTCGCGCATCCTGCGGGTCGGTCTTTCGTAACCCGCCCGATGCGAGTGTGGGCAAGCTTATCGAGGATTGTGGATTAAAGGGTTTTTCGATTGGCGGCGCGGAAGTTTCGCCCGTTCACGCTAATTTTATCGTCAATAACGGAACTGCCTCGGCCGATGACGTTGCCGCGGTTATCAGACATGTGCACGGAAAGGTGAGGGAGGCGTATGGCATCGAGCTCAGACCGGAAGTTAAATTCCTCGGCTTCTAGAGCATCGAAACCCACCTTCCGCCGCGCCGGAGGGCGTTCCGGCGCGCCTGCCAAACCTCAACGCAATACCGTCGCGCACTCTAAGTCTGTCGGGCATGCTCGACAGACCAGTCGTCCGGTTGTCGGCTCGCAGCTCGGTAATCGTCCGGCCGCAAAAAAGTCCTCGCGTCCCTCGGTGACGTCAAAGCCTGTTATGGGCGCCAAGCCTGCCCGTCCTATGGCAACTCCTAAGCCCTCGACGGGAACTAAGGCGGCGCGTCCGGGTCGCACGCTGGGCGCATCGAAACCGCGCTCGCTGACATCGGTGCCGGCTACCGCCAAGAAGCCTTCGGGTAAAAAAGGCGTCAACCCGTTGTCTTCACTTAGGGCTGTCTCTTATACACATCTCCGAGCCCACGAGACGGACTCCTATCTC
>CABRIB010000058.1 GCA_902470915.1 uncultured Collinsella sp.
CTTTAGGGCATTGCGGGAACAACGCCTTGCGAATAATAACACGTACCGCGCGTTATCACATTACGTACACGAAAAAGGGGGCCTTGACCCCCTTGAAGCGCAGGTGCATGTATGGTGCCCGAGGCGAGACTCGAAGGGCCTTCGCTTCGCGAAGCCCCGGGCTTCGGGCGCATGGCGCCCTCGCCACGCTCCGCTACAAACAGGCCACGGGCCTTTTTGCTTAACGCTCCGCGCGCTCACGCGAGTTCGGCACGAAAAAGGGGGCCTTGACCCCCTTGAACGCTCACTTGCATGTATGGTGCCCGAGGCGAGACTCGAACTCGCACGTTGTTGCCAACGGTGGATTTTGAGTCCACTGCGTCTGCCAATTCCGCCACTCGGGCACGTAATGCGTGAGTTAGTTTATCACAGCTTTCTGTTGATTAGTCCGAAAATGGAACTTCGAGCATTTCGATAAGCTCAACCTTGCGCAACATCTCCCGCTTACGACATCCACGTCCGTTAACCGAGGCCTCGCCCATCTGGTTGTCATAGGGATCCTCGCGCATACCATCGAAAGCAGGCACAAATTCAGCCTGGAATCGGTTGTTGGCCACCATACGCCACGGGTCGAGACTGCCAAAGTAGTGACGACGACGCCACTCCTCCCCCATCCTACGTGCCGAGGAACCAAACGATACGTCGGCGTTAAGCCAACCGGTCTGGGGTGTGTAGAACTCGGCCCAGTCGTGCGGTCCCACCGAATCGGGCGCAACATATAGGCCGCTCTGCCAACGAGCAGGAACCCCCGCGATGCGGCACATGGTGATAAACGTGAGCGTCATAACGCCGCAATCGCCGCGGAGCGAATGCGCACAGTCGTCGGCAATAGATCCCAAAAGCAGGTACGGTGGCTGATAGCGATAGTCGATATGCTGTGTCAGGTAATCATAGATAGCACGAGCGCGATCGAGCGGATCCTCGAGCCCGTCAACAACACGCTCCGTCAGCTGTCGCAGGTACGGCGTAAACGCAATGTGCGGACGGTCCTCGGAAGTGTCCTCGAGCAGCGGCGTGTCCATGCACGTATGCGATGGGAGCGCGCCACCATAGATATCGCAATAGGCGGCATCGATGTGATAGCGATAGGTCACCGAGAATGAGTGTTCGGTCGAAGATGTCCAAGAGGCAGTACGAGCCGAAACGTTTTCAGAGGCAACGGTACCCCCCGACGTCATATCGAGAACCTCGATTTGAGACTGTTGACGACAGGCGGCAGCAACGGGTAGCCACGCGCGAACAGCCTCTCCCTCCAGAGCCCCAGGGACAGACACGGATGCCCTAAGCGTGATGACGCGAGTCAACCCGTTTTGCGACTCCATCTCCCTGAGCATCTGGTTACGCAGCGCTATGCCGTCCGTAGAATCGGGACGCAGGCCCGGAACCTCCTTGGGGTACACGCGAAGCGAATCGAGGAAGTTATCGAGAACAAACAGCTCGCCATCGATAAAGCGCCAGTCAATACGCTTGCGATTAATCAGGTCATCAAACTGCTCTTCGGTAAACTCTGGCCACTCCTCGCGAATCATCGCAATAGCCTGATCGCGCGACACCGAAAAATGAAGCGGAGTCTCGAGCATGCGATACCGCTCGGCACGAACACAAGCAGCCAGCGAAGGCTCGGGGTTCTGCTCCAAAAGTCGATCGCAAGCAGCAACAGCCTGCGTCAAATACCCGGCATCCTTGAGTCGAAGAATCTCGGGCGGCAGTCCAATATCGAGATGACGAAAGTCATCACAGCAAACATCAACAGAGCAACCAACAGGACCCTCGTCAATAACTTTCCCATTCGAAGGCAGCACATCAATAACAGCCATACCAAAACTCCAAGTCACTAGAACGCTTGAAGTCCATTGTAGCGAGATAAAAAAGAAAGCCCCAATAAAGGAACCCTCAACACCGATAAACGGTACCCATTAAAAATGAATTCAGCCCAGTAACCCTGCGGCGGTAAACGAAGGAAGCCCCGTCCCCCGGAACTGTTTCCTTGGCGCGACTTCTGGCAAAGCCAGGTGAGCGCAAAGGAAACAGTGTAGGGGGACGGGGCTTCCGGCGGGAAGTTTAGCGACGCTTACGCCTTGTTGACGGAGCCAAACTCCTCCATGAGCTCCTTGGTGCGGGCAACGATGTTGTCGCGACCAGGCTTGAGGAGCTTGCGGGGGTCGAAGCCCTTGCCCTGCTGATCCTTGCCAGCCTCGATGTACTCACGGACGCCCTTGGCGAAGACGAGCTGCAGGTCGGTGTTGACGTTGATCTTGGAGATGCCCAGGGAGATGGCCTTCTTGATCTGATCCTCGGGAATGCCGGTGCCACCGTGCAGGACGAGGGGCAGGTCGCCGGTCTGGGCCTTGATCTCGCCCAGACGCTCGAAGGAAAGGCCAGCCCAGTCGGCGGGATAGACGCCGTGGATGTTGCCGATGCCGCAGGCGAGGAAGTCGACGCCCAGGTCAGCAATCTGCTTGCACTCAGCGGGGTCAGCGAGCTCGCCGTTGGAGGTCACGCCGTCCTCGGTGCCGCCGATGCCGCCGACCTCGGCCTCGATGGACATGCCCTTGGAGTGGGCAAGCTCAACGAGCTCCTTGGTGCGGTCGAGGTTAAGCTGGAAGGTCTCCTCGTGAGAGCCGTCATACATGATGGACGTGAAGCCGGCCTCGATGCACTTGAAGCAGTCCTCGTAAGAACCGTGATCGAGGTGAAGGGCGACGGGAACGGTAACGCCCGTGGCCTCGACGGCAGCCTTGACCATGTCGGCGCAGACCTTGAAACCGCCCATCCACTTAGCGGCACCAGCGGTGCACTGAAGGATCAGCGGAGACTTGGCCTCCTCGGCGGCCTGGAGAATAGCCAGGGTCCACTCGAGGTTGTTGGTGTTGAAGGCACCGAGAGCGTACTTGCCGGCCTCGGCCTTCTTGAGCATGTCTGCTGCGTTGACGAGCATAAAAGAAACCTCCTGTAAGGTTGCTCCGATAACGCCTGAGATTTTACCACGGCGCACCCGAGCATAAACGTTCGTTTGTTCACGAATATCGTCCAAACAGACTTTTTTTGACCGTTTGCCCTACGGAATCGACCCGTTGGGGAAAATAGCTTGACGTTTGGACGCTTCTCGTGCTTTAGAAGCTGACTATAAAGCTACACCTGCATGAAAGGGTTCTGCATGAGCTCGCGTGCCATGGTGGTCGAATCGCCATGGCCGGTTAGGCAAACGGTATCGGGCGGGAGAAGCCGGGCGAGTTTGGAGAGCGAGCGCAGAATCGCCGCCTCGTCGCCACCGGCAAGATCGGTGCGGCCGTGGCTACCCGGGAACAGGGTGTCGCCAACAAAGGCGATGCATCCCTGCTCGGTGGCAGCAAACAAGACGATCCCGCCCGGCGTATGCCCTGGCGTCTCGATCACCTGCAGGCAGATATCGCCCACCTCGAGAGCATCGCCCTCGGCGAGTAGGCGCGTCGGCTCCCCGGGGTCGGGCGTCTCAATGCCCCACATAGCTCGCTGTTCCTCGATGTTCGCATGCGGCACCGCCACATCCTTAGCACACAGCTCATACTGGCAGCCCTCGCCAACGGCGGTTCGTACGCCGGCAACACCACCAACATGATCGGCATGGCCATGAGTGCAAACGGCGCCAAGCATGCGTACGCCGGGATGCTCGGCTCGAATATGCTCCACCAAGCGCTCGCCTTCCCATGCGGGGTCGACAATCACGCACTCATTGTCCGAAATAACAGCATAGCTATTGGTTTGAATGGGACCGTTTACGAGCGTCTCGATCTCGACCGATCCCTTGGGAGTTACATCCAAGGACACAGCACTCATGTCCCTCTCCTCTCTATAGAACTCGAGGCATCAAACGATGCCTCGAGTGTAGCGAATATCGATAATATGGCGCGTTCGTCGCGACTAAACGCGGCGCTTAAGCTGGGCTCCACCCTCGCCGGGCATCAGGCGGCGCGCATCGTAGACCGAGTCAACACTGCTGATAGAGGCCAGCAGCGGATCCAGACCACTCGCGTCCGAGATCTCGACCATAAAGCGCAGGGTTGCAATACCCTCGCGGTTGGTCGACGTAGCGGCAGAAAGGATATTGCCGCCCGCATCGCCAATGGCAATGGTGACATCCTTGAGCAGGCCCATGCGGTCCAGGCACTCGACCACGATCTCGACCTGGAAGAGGGTGTCGGCAGCGCCGTCCCACTCCACTTCGATCATGCGCTCGGGATGCTCCATAAGACCCTTGACGTTGGGGCAGTTGGCGCGATGCACCGAAACGCCACGACCGCGCGTGATAAAGCCGACGATATCGTCGCCCGTCACCGGATTGCAGCAATGTGCCAGACGGACCAGCAGGCCGCTGTTGCTCTCGCCCTTGACGATAATGCCGTTGCTGGCGCTCTTGCCGCGCTTTTGCGGCTTTCGGTTGGAGCCTCGGGCCGGCTGTTTCACGACCTCGGCGATAGCCTCGGCCTTGGTGAGCTGTTCCTCGGGCTTGGGGTCCAAGATTTGCTCGACCTTGTTACCCACAGCGCGCGGGGCAACCTTGCCGGCGCCCACGGCGGCAAACAGGTCCTCGAGCTGCTTGAAGTTCAGCTGCTCCGCCACGGCGTTGAGCGCACGCGTGGATCGCGGCGTAGAGATGCCATACCCGCGCTTGCGCAGGTCCTTGGCCAGTATATCGCGGCCGGCAGCAGCGTCATCGTCTTTGGTCGCGGCAGCGAAGTAACGGCGGATCTTTGACTTGGCGGAAGGCGTCTTAACGATCTTGAGCCAATCGCGCGACGGCTTGGAACTCTTGTTGGTCAGGATTTCAACGCGATCGCCCGTCTTGATCTCGTGCGTGAGCGGGGCCACCGCACCGTTGATCTTAGCGCCGACGCAGTGGTTTCCCACCTCGGTGTGGACGGCGTAGGCAAAGTCGAGCGGCGTGGAGCCGGCACGAAGCGCCATGACCTCGCCCTTGGGCGTAAAGACGAAGATCTCCTGATCGAAGAGGTCGACCTTCAGCGAATGCAGGTATTCCTTGGCGTCGGTGATCTCATCAGACGCAGCCCAATCGAGCGAATGTTTGAGCCAGTTAATCTGATCGTCCAGACGCTGCGCATCGTTGGTCTTAGACGCAGACGATCCGCCCGACTTCTTATAGAGCCAGTGGGCGGCAATGCCGTACTCGGCCTGCTCATGCATCTCATAGGTTCGAATCTGAATCTCGAGCGGGCGGGCCGTGGGACCGATTACCGTCGTGTGGAGCGACTGGTAGTTATTGACCTTGGGCATGGCGATATAGTCTTTAAAGCGACCGGGCATGGGGTGCCACAGCGTATGCACCGCGCCGAGCGTGGAGTAGCAATCGCGCACCGAATGCGTGATGACGCGCAGTGCCACCAGGTCGTAGATCTCGGAGAATTCCTTGCCCTTGCGCTTCATCTTTTGGTAGATGGACCAATAGTGCTTGGAACGGCCGTTGATCTGGAAGTCCTCCAGGCCAATGCGGTTGAGTTCGTCGGTGAGTGTCTTGATGGTCTCGGCAAGGTAGCGCTCGCGGACCTCGCGCGACTCAGCCACCATGCGCGCGATGCGCTGGTAGGCATCGGGCTCCAGGTAGAAGAAGGACAGGTCCTCGAGCTCCCACTTAATAGAGCTCATGCCCAGGCGGTCAGCCAAGGGCGCGTACACGTCCATGGTCTCGCGAGCCTTAAACAGGCGACGATCCTCGCGCAGGGCTGCCAGCGTTCGCATGTTGTGCAGACGGTCGGCAAGTTTAACGATGATGACGCGAATGTCCTTGGACATGGCGAGGAACATCTTGCGCAGCGTGAGCGCTTGCTTCTCGTCCATGCTGTCGACTTCGATGTTGGTGAGCTTGGTCACGCCATCGACGAGCTCGGCCACCGTATCGCCAAACAGGCCGGAAACATCGGTGAGCGAGGTCTCGGTGTCCTCGACGGTATCGTGCAACAGCGCGGCGCACACCACGTCACAATCCATCTTGAGATCGGCCAAAATGATGGCAACCTCGACGGGATGGTTAATGTACATCTCACCCGAGCGGCGCTTTTGGTTACAGTGTTTCTCGGCGGCAAAGCAGTAGGCTTGCTCCACCTTGGAGAAGTCGTCCTCATTCATATATTTGAGGCACAAGCGCTCCAGCTTGTCGTAGCTGTCCGCCATAATCTCGGGCGGCAGCTCATCGGCATGCTTATAGTGCTCCATCTCCGAAAACGGCTGGAGGGTGGAATCATGGGCGGTACGGGCTGCGGCATCCATCGAGGTCCCCTTCCCCTAGGCCCGCGGTACGATCGGGCGGTTAACTTTGGCTAGCATATCAGAAGCGCACGAATCGAGCGCCCAACTCCGGAAAGCCGAGAACTCCATGCGCGAGCGCAAGCCCTCCAAATAGCGAATTGACCTGCTCAATTGCACGCGGCCGGGGTTTTCGGCCATCGCGATGCGACGGGTGTCGTCAAACCCCGAAACGCGACAAAAACCAAGCTCTTCGAAGATTCCCAAGCCGCTTTCCACCGAGCGCTCGTCGACCGGCGTGCGAGCATCGATGGCAAGGCACATCTGCGCGATGTCGATATCGCTCGCGCTAAAGAAATCGTCCCCGGTCTTGCCGCGGTTGGAGCGCCACATGGTCTGCAGCGCGCGATAGAGCGTGACGAGCTCGTCGCGCTCGGGCGCATAGCAGTCGAGTAGGCGCTCGTTAATACGGGCGTCACGCGACGAATAGAGTAGATGGATCACGGCGGGTTGGCCATCGCGACCGGCGCGGCCGCTCATCTGGTTAAACTCAATGCCGCCAAACGGCATGTGATAGAGCACGACATGGCGAATATCGGGAAGGTTGACGCCCTCGCCAAAGGCGGATGTCGAGACGATGCAGCTGAGGCTGCCGTCTCGAAACGCCTCCTCTACGCGATGGCGGTCGGTGCGCGTAAGGCCAGCGTTATAGAACGCGATACGGGTCGCACAGTCGGGAACGCGTTTGCGTAGTGTCTTGGCGAGCGCCACGGACTGGTCGCGCGAATTGACGTAAATGACGGTCTTCTCCCCCGTCGCCACGATCGACACCAAACGGTTCTCGCGACTTGCAAGATCACGGTCGTCCTCGAGCTGCAGGTTCTCGCGCACCGTCTCGTCGACCACCGTGTGAGTGATCGGAAGCATGCGGGCAAGCTCGGCCACGACCGGAGCCGTCGCGGTGGCCGTCGCGGCCATAACGACCGGGTCGCCCAGGGCTTTGAGGATATCGGGCATGTCGAGATAGGCGCTGCGGTCGCCGCCCTTGGCAAGGCCAGCGTGGTGCGCCTCATCGATAACGACAAAACCGATGCGCCCCGAACGCGCAAAGCGGTCGCGGTGAATGGACAGGAACTCGGGCGTCGTGAGCACGATGCCGGTACGGCCCGAAGCCAAGCCGGCAAACACGTCATCGCGCGCCGCCTCCACGGTCTCGCCGGTCAGCACGCCAACGCCAATGCCAAGCGATGCCATCGTCGACGAGAGGTGATAGGCCTGGTCGGCAACAAGCGCACGCAGCGGATAGACAAAGATGCTCGCACGTCCGCGAAGCACCGCCTCACGCGCGGCATGTACATGGAAGATGAGCGACTTGCCGCGCCCCGTTCCCATAACGGCCAGAACACTTTGGTGATCGGCCAGGGCATCGAGCGCCTCGACCTGCGCGCGGTGCGGCTGGTTCGAGCCGATAAAGCTATGAATAAGCGAGCGCGTGAGCTCGGTATAGGAAAGCTGGGCGAGCGTCTCGCGCTTGCGCGACTCCAGGCGCAGGCCAGAATCCGCCGGCTGCACGCCACGACGAAGCTCGCATGCCGGATCGTCGACGCCGGGCGGCGTGGTATCGCGGACCAGAACATCCTTGATCATGAGCTTGGGCTTCACACGCCCCTGCCAATGCTCGGCAACGGCCTCAAACACCAAGTCGACAGCGCTATCGCAGTTGATGAGCTTATCGATTTGCGGCACGCGGAACATAATGGCCGGCACGCTCGCGGCGCCATCGGTCGCCACAAAGCGCATGTGCTCGCCGGTCTTACCCACCACGGCGCGATCGCACATCGTCACGCCCTCGGCAGCCAGCAGCGGCACCTTATTACCCTGGCCAAACGGCTCAAGGCGGGAAATCTGCTCTATAGTCTCGATATTCAGCTCGGAAAGGTCGACCGTGGCGGCAACCTCGTCGATGTCTTCAAAGTCCTCAGCGGGAATCTCCGATAGCACGGCGGAAAGGCGACGACGGAATTCATCGAGCTTGGATGCCTCGATGGTCACACCCACCGCACCGGCATGTCCGCCGCGACGAATCAGCAGGTCGGAACAGCGCTCGACGGCGTCAAACAGGTTAACTTTGCCCACCGAGCGACCAGAGCCGCGCGCGATACCGTCCTCGATCGAGAACAGCAGCGCCGGCACGTGATAGCGGTTGGTCAGACGGCTTGCCACGATGCCCTTGACGCCCTCGTGCCAGCCTTCGCCGCCCACAACGATCGCGCGCCCGCCGTCATAGGTCTCCTCGACCTTTGCCATGGCATCGCGCGTGAGCTCCGCCTCGATCTCACGGCGCTGGCGGTTGATTTCCTCGAGCTCAGCCGCCAGCGCGCTTGCTTCGATGGGATTGCGGGCAAGCAGCAGGTCGAGCGCCAGCTTGGGATCGGCCATGCGGCCGGCAGCGTTTAAGCGGGGAATGAGCGAGAATGACAGGCCATCCGCCGTAATGCTCGAAAGGTCCGCCTTGGCAAGCGCGGCAAGCGCGATATAGCCGGGGCGAGCGGTTACGCGCATCTGCTGGATGCCCTCGGCAACCAGCGCGCGGTTCTCGGGCGTGAGCGGCATCATGTCGGACACGGTGCCCAGCGCCGCGACCTCGATTAGCGAACGCCAATACGACGGCTTGCCCAGGCGCTCACCCAGGACTTGCACCAGCTTGAGCGCCACACCAGCACCGGCAAGCTCGCGCGAGGGGCCCTCGTCCTCGAGCTTGGGGTCGGTCAGGGGCACACCCTGCGGCACCTGGTCGGAGGGCTCGTGATGGTCCGTGACCACCAAATCGATCCCCAGGTCCTCCAAATAGGAAACCTCTTCCTTGGCGGCAATGCCGTTATCGACGGTCACGATCAGCTGGGGGCGAGCGAGCTCGTTAACGCGGTCGAGTGCCGCGCGCGAAAGACCGTAGCCCTCATCAAAGCGATGCGGAATAAACGGCGTGACATCGGCGCCAAACGTGCGCAGCGCCTCGGTCAACAGGCAGGTCGACGTAATACCGTCAACGTCAAAATCGCCAAAGACTGCAATGTGCTCGTGGTTGCGAATAGCACGCTCGACGCGGTCGGCAACGACCGACATGCCCGGGATAATGAGTGGATCGGCCCAGTCGCGATCGAGCGAAGGCGTCAAAAACAATTGGCCCTCTTTGATGGAGCCAATGCCGTGCGCGACCATAATGCGCGCCACCAGCCCGGGAATGCCCAGACCAGCCGAAAGCTCCTTTTCGAGCTCGGGGTTTTGCTGAGCGACCGCCCAGCGATGCGTCGTCTTAAGCGATGACATAGGCGCCCACCCCCGATAGGGGCAGGTCGCCGCGATACCTCTCACGGTTCATAGCGATGAGTCCTCTGTGTATGCCCGCTTCGGCAGGCAGATCTGTTGAACGGATTTATTATACCGTGCGGCGCGGACGCAAATCGCCGCAGCACGCCGCGGTTTCGGTAAACGATGCCGGTAATAGCCTCGAAATAATCGAGCGTTTCAGCCGCACGGACGCATACGAGCGTCTAGCATATCCATACAAACGAGTTCGCGGATAAAGGGAGTCACGGGACATATGAAGCAATGGACTGGACTGGGAAAGTTCCTCGCGGGGCATATGCAGGTCATCGTTCCGATTTGCGTGGCGCTCGGCGTGCTCTTTCCCCAGCAGATTGGCGTGCTCAAGCCCATTGTTCCCGCCCTCTTCGCCTTTATGACGTTTCAGGGTGCGCTCAGCAACACCTTCCACCAGGTAGCCGAGGTGTTCCGCCGTCCCCTGCACCTGATTTTGGCACTGCTCGTCTCGGCGGCGCTTATTCCCATCGCGGCCTATGCCATGGGATCGTTATTCTTTGGCTCCAATCCCAACCTTGTCTGCGGCATCGTGCTCGAGTACAGCGTACCCGTGGCGGTCACTGCCTTTATGTGGATTAGCATGTTCGGCGGCAACGGCCCGCTCGCGCTCACCATCATCCTGACGTCCTCGGTTATCTCCCCTGTGACGATTCCGCTCACGCTCAAGCTCCTGCTGGGCGCCACCGTCTCGATCGATGTGCCGAGCATGATGCAAGACATGGCCTTTATGATCGCCATCCCCGCCGTGCTCGGCATCGTGATCAACGAGCTCACGCGCGGATGGGGGCACGAAAAACTCTCCCCCGTGCTCTCGCCCGCCTGCAAATTCATGATGATGGGCGTTATCGCCTCCAACTCCACCGCCATGAGCGAGTACGTGCTGCACATGAACGCGGTGCGCTTGGAAGTCGCCCTCTTTATTTTGGTCTTCGCCATCAGTGGCTTTGTCGTCGGTTTTCTGGTCGCCCATACGCTGCATCTGCCATATAGCGAGACGACCACCATGTGCTTTACCTGCGGCATGCGTAACATCTCTTCGGGCGCCGTCATCGCCACGCAGTACTTTCCGGGCGAAGTCGTGTTTCCCGTCATGTGCGGAACGCTGTTTCAGCAGGTACTCGCCTCGCTTATCGGGCATCTCTTTGAGCGTCTGACCGGCGAGGAGCGCGCCGCCCAGCGCAAGCGGGTCGAGGCCGGCCGCGACGCCATGGGACGCTAGACTGTCCGCAGTGCGCGGGCGCTCACTTTACGATGTGAGCGCCTCAAGATGTGCGCGGAGTCGTTCTGCATCGACATCGAGCGTGGTCTCAGCATTGACCTGAGCCAGCCGATACCCGACAAAGTAGGGCGAAACCACCCAACGCGGCAGCGCCTTGGCAATGGTCCGACCGCCCAGGTGATAGAAGAACAGGTTGTACGACTCTGCGCGACCACCGTGGTGCTCGTTCAGGATATAGCGCAGAGCTACCTGGATCGCATCGGCGAAGAGATCCGCCTCGGCTTGGTCTCTCGTGTCATCGCTGGCGGCGATTCCCTGCGGAGCTGAAACGTTGATCTCAAAGAACCCCATGATCGGTTCGGTTGAGATATTGACCGAGATTCTCCCCTGTTGCCAGACATTGATACCTTCGAAATTGGCGGAAACCAGCGAAGCATAGCCGTCTTCCTGCTCCAAACCCACAATCTGCATGTGCGGATGGACCAGACTGCCGCCCGAAAGCGGACCCTTGCTCTTGTACATGAGCACGCTTCGATACTGCTGCGAGTCGATCATCCGCCGCCAGCAACCCAGAGCAAACCGAATCACATGGTGGAGTTCATCCGGCTCATAGGTCACCAGGTCGGCATCGTGATCGGCCGACTCGATCAGCACGGTTTGATGGGTGGCGCGCAGGGTTTTGAACTTATTCTCGAGCCAGATGCAGTCACCGTCGCGCTGGATGATGTTGGTGAGCCCCTCCGTGTTGCAAAAGGGGCACGCGGTACCGGGGCGACGGTTGTCGTCGGGCTTGCCGCTCGCCTGCTGAACATCGAATACAAGCGCCACGGGCTACACCTCCAGCGGTACGATCCTTGTGCCATGGAGCTCGGAGACGCCCAGTGCCGCCGCCACGGTATCGCGGTTGGCCGTGGAAATGCCGCCGCCGGGAAGGATGGTCAAGCTGTCGCCCGCATACTCGATCAAGCGGGCCAGGTTTTCGAAGTTGTCCTCGATCGGCGTACCGGCAGCGCCACCATGCGTCAGGATGCGTGTGATGCCGCAGTCGGCGAGTGTGTCAATCGCGTCGAGCTGAGCCTCGGGCGAGAGCTGGTCAAATGCCATGTGGAAGGTGATGTCGATGGGCTCACGCTTACATTCCTCGGTCGCGCAGCCCGCAGCCATCACGAGGGCGCCAAGCGTAAGCTCGTCGAGCGCCCATCCGCCAGCGCAGGGCTTGCAGCAGCCAAAGACCAAGCCGTCAACGCCGGCGCTCACGGCAAGGCCCAGGTCCATCTCCATCATACGCAACTCGTCCTGGTTGTAGTGAAAGTCGCCGCCACGCGGACGGATCATGCACATCACCCGTGCATCGTGTTCGTGGGCATAGTTGGTCGTAGCGCTGATAACGCCGGCCGAAGGCGTGGTGCCGCCAACGGCAAGGTTGTCGCACAGCTCGATACGCCTTGCACCGGCATCGATAGCCGCCGGCACCCGCTCAAAGTTCTCGGCACAAAACTCGTACAGCATAGATAGACCCCCAAAGGCAGCAGATGTTTTCCGACGGGCATTGTCACACATCCCCATGAAGTTGCGGTGGAATAGGGGCTGTTTTGGCGTCTAGAGCCCCCATTTAGTCCCTATTTCACCGCAACTTAAAGGGGTGCCGACCGAAATGGTCAGCACCCCTTTTTGCTGTATAGAAGTAGTCGTTGGGGACGTTCTTAAACGACTAGTCATTCAAGAACGTCCCCAACGACTACGACAACTGTTGACATCATATACTATGTGTCATATAGTATGTGTTACACAGTATACTACGAAAGGAGGTGTGCGGATGGAGGCACAGATGAAGCGCGGCTTCCTCGAGGCCTGCGTACTCGCGGCCGTCTCGGGCGAGGAATCCTACGGCTATCAGATCGTAAAGGACGTGCCCGCGAGCATGGGGCTCACGGAGTCCACGCTCTATCCGTTGCTCAAGCGCCTGGAGAAGGCGGGGTGCATCACGGCGCGCTCCGCCGAGCACAACGGGCGGCTGCGAAGGTACTACCGCATCACGGACACCGGGCATGAGCGTATCGCCGAGTTCCTCGCCGAATGGCCATCCGTGCAGGAGATCTACCGTTACGTGAAGGGAGCGCACCATGACGCGCGATGAGTTCTTGAACCGGCTGGGCGAGCTTCTGGCCTGCCTGCCGGCAGATCAGGTAAAGGAAACGCAGGAGTTCTACGCGGAGGTCATCGCCGACCGTATGGAGGACGGCATGACGGAGGCCGAGGCTGTGGCCGCCATGGGCACGCTCGGTGAGGTCGCCGAGGCAACGCTCGACGAACTGCCCGCCGTGCCGCGCGCAATTGCGAGGACCAAGCGCAAGAGCACGGCGCTTCTATGGGCGCTCGCCATCGTGGGCTCTCCGGTATGGATTCCGCTGCTGCTCGCGTTCGTCGCCGTTGCCGCTACGGTCTACATCTGCATTTGGGTTCTTGCGCTCCTGTCTCTTATACACATCTCCGAGCCCACGAGACGGACTCCTATC
>CABRIB010000059.1 GCA_902470915.1 uncultured Collinsella sp.
CGAGGTAGGAGTCCGTCTCGTGGGCTCGGAGATGTGTATAAGAGACAGGGCGTGCGCCGCTGCGCGGCTAGCCCGCGTGCTTCCCGGCGGGGTTGGTCTGATTGTTCTGGTTGGACTTCTGACTTTGGCTCAAAGAAAAACGGGAGATGCGTTGTGCATCCCCCGTTTTTGTTGCGGTTAGTCCAAGTCAATAAACTTGGTGCTTAGGATCTTGCCGTCTTTGACGAGCATTCTGGCCATGGTGGGGCCTCGGGTGCCTCTGGGGTAGCTGGCGCTGCCCGGGTTGAGGACTAGGCAGCGGCCCACTTGGGCTTCTTTGGTTACGTGGGTGTGGCCGTTGATGGCTACGTCTACGGATCCCACCGGAAGGTCTTCGCGGTAGTGGGCTACGGCGAATTTGAGGCCTTCGTAGGTAAAGAGCGCAAGACGGTCTACGTCGGGGCCGTAGTCGCGGTAGTAATCGTTGTTGCCCAAGACGGCCCGCACGGGGGCGATGGTGCATAGGTGCTCGTAGTCCATCTCTGACGTAAGGTCGCCGGCGTGGATGATCAGGTCTGCGCCCTCAAGCTCATCCAAGAGCGCAGGCGATAAATAGCCGTGGGTGTCCGAGATGATGTCGATGCGCTTGGCGCTTGCGCTGTTCATGGGATCCCTTCCGCAAAAAAACGATTCGGCAGATACATACAAAAAAGGCCCCACGGCTCCGCAGACGATGGGTCTACAGGGCTGCGGGGCCAGTGTGCTAGAGACTCAGGGCCTTCTTGAGCGGCACGACGCGGCGGCGCGAAACCGGCACGCGTTCGTCGACGCCCGTAATACCCAGCTGGATGGCGCCCGAGGGCACCGTCTCGACGTCCGTAACGCACGCCAGGTTGACGATATAGCGGCGGTGAACACGGAAGAAGCCAAAGTCGCAGAGCTTGGCCTCAAACTGCGCCAGCGAGGTCGTCGACAAAAAGCGATCATCGACGGTATAGATGCAGGAGTAATCGTCCTTGGCCATGATAAAGCGAATGTCGTCCACGGGAATGAGCACCTTGCGGCCGCCCTTTTCCACCGGGATACGCTCGATGGTCACCTTGCTGTCCGTAACCGGCTTGGCGCGCTGCATGACCTTCTCAATCGCGCGATCCAAGCGAGCTTCCTCGACCGGCTTCATCAGATAATCGACGGCATCCACGTCGAATGCCTCGACCGCATGGTCGCTATACGCAGTCACAAACACGATCGCCGGCGGATTTTTGAGCTTATGCAGCGCCTCGGCAAGTTGCAGGCCCGAGGCACCGGGCATCGAGATATCGAGAAACACGACATCCACGCGACTTTCCATAAGCATCTCGATGGCGGAGCGGACGCTCGACGCCTCCGTGATCGTGCCGATCTTGCCCGTTTGCTCGAGCAGGAAGCGAAGCTCCGAGCGAGCCGGCGCCTCATCATCCACAATCATCGCACGCAGCATAGGGATAAAACCTTTCGTCAACTAACTACGCCGGGCATCCGTCGCATGACGTTGAGCCCGTAGCCTTTTATTTTACTCTTGAATGTCAAAGATGCTCTCTGACAAATCAAGATGAAGGAGCACTTTGGTGCCCTTGCCCGGCGCCGATTCAACGCGCGTATAGGAGTGCGGCCCATAAAAGCGATGGATGCGCTCCGAAATATTGTGCATGGCCACACCGGCGCCGCCACCCTGGGGAGAGCTGGCGTCGGGACGGGCAGAGCGCTCGTCAAACAGTCTGGCGGCGGTACCCTCATCCATGCCCACGCCATTATCGGCCACGGCAATCAAGATTGCATCCTCGCCGTCTTGGTGAACGGTCACGTCGATCCTCAGGGCGTCGTCATCGCCCATACCATGACGTACGGCGTTCTCGACAATCGGCTGGATCACGAACGCCGGCACCAGCGTATCTTCCACGTCCTCGGACACATCGAACGTCGCAAGCACGCGGTCCTCGCCAAAGCGGGCCTTCTCAAAGGTAAGGTAGCGCTTGGTCTGTGCAACCTCGCGCGACACGGGAATGAGCGAGCCCGAGTTGTCGAGCGTGGCACGATAGAACGACGAGAACTCGCGCAGCAGCTCGCGGGCACGCAGTGGATCGGTGCGCGTAAACGATGCGATGGTGTTGAGCGTGTTGAACAGGAAGTGCGGATTGATCTGCGCCTGCAGCGCACGCACCTCGGCGCGGGCTGTAAGCTCCTTTTGCACCTCGAGCTCATGAATGGCGAGCTGCGTGGACAGGATCTCGGCAAAGCCCGAGGCAAGCGCGTACTGGGTACGGTCGACGGCGCGCGGGGTCTTGTAGTAGAACTTGAGCGTGCCGACGGTACGGTCGCCCACCTTGATGGGCGCGATGATACCCGCCGGGACCTGGTTGTGTGAACCGTCCGAGCCCACGACGTCCACGACGCGATTAAACGACTGCACGATACCGTGCTCGATGACGTAGCGCGTGGCAAGCGTGTGAATGGGTGAATCGGGCAGCAGCTTTTCCTCAAACTCGCCTGCGCAGGCAAGCACGTTGTCCTCGTCGGTAATGGCGACGGTCATGGCGCGCGTCTCGGGCAGGATGCGCTGGCACACCAAACGCGCTGACTCCTGGGTCAGGCCGCCCTTAATATCCTCGAGCATGGCAGAGGCCACCGAGAGCGTCTCCTCGGTATATTGCGAGCGCACCGAATCGGGGTTGAGCGTCAAAAAGATAAAGATGCACAGAAAGATGCACAGCAGCGCGCATGCGACAACCGTCGCGATGGGCTCGATTCCGGTCGCCAGGGCAAAGACAAAGTACACCAGCACGCAGATGGCGCAGGCGACGGCGATGATGCGAAAAATTGATATTGAACTATCGCGCTGGGCGCGGCGGTCGATCATTCGGCCCCCTCCAGGATACTGATCAGTTGTGCGTCTCGCCAAAGCCCATCCATAATCTTGGGCCAAAAGCTCTGGAAACGCAGGTAGCTTGCGGCGTTTTGTCGCGCATACGCCTTGGCCTCGTCGATACCGTGGCGCCAGATGCGCAGGTAGCCCTCGTGCTCGCGGGTAAACACGCTGCGGACCATGGCGGTCTTGCGCACACGGTCGTCGAGCTCGCGCGAGATCCACGGGCCTGGGTAGGGCATGAGCGATGCCGCCGTAACGGGAATGAGCTCCTTCTGGTGCGCGGCGAACGTCAGCTTGGCCCGCTCGTAGTACCAACGGTACACGTCCTGCATAAAGCGCGGCGAGCGCTTTTCGGACTCCGGGGGCAGGTGACGCACAGTCCACTCGTTATCGAACCACACGTCGTAGCCAAACATGCGCATGTTAAACAGGTAGTCGAGGTCCTCGCCACGGGTGATAAACGGGTCGAAGGCCACACGGGTAAAGGCGCGGGCATGCAGGGCCATCAGGCCACCGCACACGTAGTTGGAACGCGAGATGCGGGTACCCGAAAGCGCCCTTTTCATCCAGCGATTGAACTCGATGCGCTTGGTCCACCAGCGATGACAGATACCCGCCTTGTCCGTAGGGGCCAGCGGCGATCCATCGCGATCGTAGAAGTAGCCGCTTTTGACCAAGATCGGCAAGCCCTGGCGCGTCTGCTGCCCCAGTGCATACGTCGCACGCTTCATAAAGTCGGCGTCGATGACGGTCTCGTCGTCATCCAAAAAGACAACCGCATCGTGCCCCAGCACCGCCGCGCAGGCAAGGCCCATGTTACGGATGGCACCGTAGCCTCGCAGGCTCACGCACTCGCCCGAACCCTTGGGTGCAATCTGCGCCACACGATCGGCAATACGCGATGCCTGAGTATTAGTGACAACGGTGACCTTGAGCGTAGGATGTGCGTTGACGATGTCGTGCACGCGCAACGACACGTCGGCTGTGGCAGAAACCGGGCAAACCACCAGCAAGATAATACGTGGAATGTCGCGCACCTGCTCGAGCGAGGTCAGGCAACGGTCGAGTTCGGGATTGGCGGCGTTGAGTCGCGTCGAATGATCGTAGGTGCCAGGGGCGTTTGCGCGAGCGTCATCGCCCGCCCAATACGTTGGAATCACGACCGTGGCGTTCATGCCTTACCCTCCCTGCAACACAAAAACGGGGCGCCGCCAAACACAGGCGACGCCCCGCGACCTAGCTGACTCCATCATACCCACTTGGGCTAATCATTGTTCGGAAGTCAGAATGTTTATTGCGGATACTTCCAAAAGAGTACCGCGGATAGGCACAATAGCCGCCCGGCACTCGTTTTTCCTCGCTATGCCGGCTGGGCCATGCGAGACAGGCGAACCAGCAGGATAAAGCCCACCACCAGCAGCACGCCGATGGACAGGACGCCCAGCGAGGGGTTGCCGGTCAGCGAGGTGACAACCGACACCAGGAAGGTGCCCATAACGCTTGCATAGCGGCCAAAGATATCAAAGAAGCCGTAGTACTCGTTGGACTTTTCCTTGGGGATGATACGGCCAAAGTAGCTGCGGCTGAGCGCCTGCACACCGCCCTGGAACAGGCCGACGAGGATGGCAAGCACCCAGAACTCGAAGGCGGTCTTAAGGAAGAACGCAGCGAAGAGCACGATACCCATATAGGCGGCGACGGCCACCATGATCATGTTAAGCGTGCCCACGCGGCCGGCGAGCTTGCCGTAGATAATGGCGGACGGGAAAGCCACGAACTGCGTGACGAGCAGCGCCAGCACCAGCTGGGTCGAATCGATGCCCAAGGCCGAACCGTAGCTGGTGGCCATGGAGATGACCGTGTGGACACCGTCGATATAGAAGAAGAAGGCGATCATGTAGACCAGCACGGTCTTGTTGTGGGCAATCTCACGCATGGTGTGTCCGACCTCGGAGAACACGCCGCCCACGATGTGGCCGATGGTGTCCTGGGGACCACGCTCGCGACCGTACTTCTGCTTATAGGTGCGAATGAGCGGCAGGGTAAAGATGAGCCACCAGGCGCCGGTGATGACAAACGACAGACGCGTTGCCAGCATGGTGGGGATACCAAGAGCGGAACCACCCATGATAAGCGCCAGGCAGATGATGAACGGCACGGTGGAACCGATGTAGCCCCAAGCATAGCCCGAGCTGGACACGGCGTCCATGCGCTCGTCGGTGGTAATGTCGGGCAGCATGGCGTCGTAGAACGTCATAGAAGAGTTAAGGCCGATGGTGCACAGCACGTACACGGTCAAAAATGCCATGGCGGACATTGGGATAGCCTGCGCCAGGCAAAGAACCAGGCCCGTGAGGAAGAAGCCCAAGAAGAACTTGATCTTGTTGCCGGCGTAATCGGCAAGCGCGCCCAGAATGGGCATGAGCATGGCAATGACCAGCGAGGCAATCGTCTGCGCGTTGCCCCAAGCGACCACCAGGTCTGCCGAGGAAGCACCGGTATTGATGGCGTTAAAGTAGATGGGCACCACCGAGGTATTGAGCAGCACGAGGGCCGAGTTTCCCACATCGTACATGACCCAGTTACGCTCGAGCTTGGTGTATTTCATGGACAGGGACCCTTCGTATTCGCCCGATATGCAGTTAGTTCATCGTACCCCAATTGCACAGAGGCACCGGTAAGGATTCGGCAAAGAGACAGGAGCGGACCCTACTCCTCGCGGTCGAACTCCTCGTCGGTGCCGAGCACGCGGCCGCTGTAGTTGACGTGACCGGTCACGGCCTCCATGTCGCCTGTTTCGATGAATCGGGCGACCGTGCACTCGTAATCGACCAGCGCGCGGTCAAAGACCTCGGGGAAACTCTCGTTCGAGACCTCATCGGTAAAGGGATTCTTCCACGCCAGATGACCCAGATTGCCAGTGCGCTCGGGCAGCTCCGTCGTCACGCGATGGGCAAGGCCGTCGAGCAGCGAGTAGTCGTGCACCAAGCCCTCAACAAGCGAGATCGCGCGCGTCTTTACGGAGCCGGCCGGCTCAATCGCACGGTAAAGTCGCTGCATATTGGCAACGGCAGCACCGTACTCCCCCGCCGGAATGTCAATGCCGTACACACGTCCGGCAACATAGCTCATCAGCACGCCGGCCACGCGATTGATGCGATCGGTGGTGACGATCTCGCCCGCCGGCGGGTAATCGTCGACCGTAGCGCCATCGCGCTTAAGCTGCAGCATCAGTACATCCAGGTCGCTCTCGATCACGGCATGGACCTGACTGCTCGAATCCTCAAGCTCTGAATCGGACTCCACGATGCCAAACTGCTGCTCATAGACAAAGGGATGGGCGTTGCGGTCGAGCACGTAATGAGACAGCAGGCCCAGCGCAAAGGCGCGACCCAAGCTGGCGTCGCGCGGCAGCAGATGCGACACGCCGTCGCGCAGGCACGCGAACTGGCGAGACATGCGCGAGCGATGCATGACCTGCGCCAGCAGCGTACAGTCGGAAACACGCGGTGTCAGAATGTGAAAGAAAAACGGGTCGGGGCCTTGGTTGCCCAAGATAAAGGCAATGCGCTCTTCATCGGACGTGATGACGCCCTGCGGAAGACGGTCGATGCTTTCCTCGCCAAACAGATGATGGGTGATAAGCGCGGGCATAATGATCCTTTCGATTTCATTCGATTCCACCCATTATGCCCACCGCGCGCCCATGCCAAACCTGCGATGGTAAACGACGACACGCAAGCCTCTTACGCAAGCCCCAGGTGCGACTTGACCTCGGCGGCACGACGACGGGACACCGGCACCGTCGAGCTCACGCGGTCGAGCCTGAGCTCCATCAACCCCGTGGAGCCAATCTCAACATTGTGCACGTCTTCCAAATTGACCAGATAGCTGCGATGAACGCGAATAAAGCCCTCGGAGCCCAAGCGACGCTCGAGCGAAGAGATCGACTCATTGATCAGGTAGGTTCCCTCGGCGCAGATGGCGTTGCAAAAATCGGCGCGCGCCTCAAAGTAGCAGACGTCTGCGGCGGGAATGAACACCTTTTTGCCCCCGCGATCCGCCGTCAGACGCAAAGGCTGGCGCGGAGCGTGGACAACACGACGGGCACCCAAGGCTGCCTCGATCTTGTCGAGTGCCTTTGACAGGCGTGCGTCCTCGACCGGCTTGACGATATAGTCGACCGCATCGAGGTTATACGCATCGGCGGCGAACTCGGCAAACGCCGTCACAAACACAACCACCGGCGGCGTCTTTAAGTTCTGCAGCGTCTCGGCAAGCTCAATTCCCGAGCGGCCGGGCATCGTGATGTCCAAAAACAACACGTCGGGCTTGTTCGACAGAATCGACTCCACGGCTTCGGTGACATTGCCCGCCTCGGCAATCTGACCCACACGCGTATCCTTTTCCAACAGATAGCGTAGCTCAGCCCTAATGGGAGGCTCGTCATCAACCACCAAGATGTTCCAGCCTTCGGACATATGCGCTTCCCCTCTTTTTCTCTCAATCCAACCGCGTGCTACGCCGTCAACGGCGCCGGCTCATGCGGCTCGCCGTTTAGCTCGACGATAACCTGCGTCCCCACGTCCTCCTGGGACTCCACGCGCATGCCGGAATCTTCTCCGTAAAAGAAATGGATGCGCTGAAGCACGTTGAAGAGCGCCAGGCCGCAACCTCGCTTGATGGAGCCGTCGGCGGTAATGCTCTCGGGCTCCTCTCGGCGATGTTGCTCAAACAGATGCGCGCAGACTTCTTCGCTCATACCGATGCCGTCATCTTCGACGATGATCTCCAAGCCGTCATCGGTCTCAAAAGCCCTAACACGAATAGAAAGCGGCTCGGTCTCGCGCTGCGCATGCTTGATGCAGTTTTCGAGCAGCGGCTGCAAGATAAACGGCGGCACCAGGCTGTCGCGCACCTCAAAGTCGATGTCGACCGAAACGCGCAGACGGCCGTCGCCATAACGAGCCTGCATTAGATTGATATAGCGAGTGCCCTGTTCCACCTCGTGCTCGAGCGTGGTGAGCGTATCGGAATCAGAAAGCGTCTGACGATAGTAATTGGAAAAGTCGATCAGCAGCGACCGCGCCTTGTCGGGCTCGGTTCGAACGAGCGACACGATGGTGCTGATGGTGTTAAACAGAAAATGAGGATCGACCTGCGATTGCAAGGCGCGCAGCTCCACGCGGGCCGTGAGCTCGTCCTGGCGCTCGAGCTCAAAGCTCGCAAGCTGCGTGGAAATGAGGTCGGCAAAGCCCGAGGCAAGCGCCGTCTGGCGCATATCGATGCTGCTCAGACGGGGATAATACAGCTCGAGCGTGCCCACGCAATGCCCGCGCACGGTAAGCGGTGCGACAATACCGGCGCGCAGGCGCGGAAAGTAGCCACCCGTCTCATTGGAGGCGTCGCGCGAAAACACGCTTTGCTCACCGCTGTTGATCACGTTGAGCGTGGTCTTGAGCACCACCGGGGTGCCGGCGGGACACTTTGCCGAATCCTCGCCCCAGCTTGCCAACACCTGCTTGCCGTCGGTAAAGCAGATGGCAGAGGCGATAGTTTCAGACAGGATGATCTTAGAGGCGCCCAGGGCAGCTTCGGGCGTAAGGCCGCGCGACGTGTAGGCGAATATTTTTGAAGCGATGGCGAGCGTGCGGTCGGTTGCGCTCGATGTGAGGTCGTCGGGAACGACAAAGACATACGAGAAGAAGAAGCACAGCATGACCAAGCCGGCAATGACGACAACGGCCGGAACGGGATTGGGATTATCGGTTAGATCCCAGATGAGCAGCAGGATAAGCAGCGGAACGACAATACCGAGCAAGATGGCTTGAACCACATGCTGAGCGGTACGAAAGACCTTGGTAGAGTTGTAGCTCTTGCCCAGAATCAGCCTATTGAGATCCACCGTCATCCCCTTCTTACTGACGCACCCATAGCAATAAAGAGGGCCGCAAGCGACCCTCTCCATTGCATTATGCAATCAAATACTGTGTTTTACATCAAGCCATCGATGAACGGTAGCTTAGGCGCTGTACTTGTTTGCCTCGCCGAAGCTGCCGGCCTCGACAATCCAGCCGTCCTTCATGATGACGTCCATGTTGTCGGTGTTGAGCACGTGGATGTCGGCGGCGACGTCACCGTTGACGACCAGTAGGTCGGCGCACTTGCCGGCCTCGATGGAACCGGTCTCGTCCTCGATGTGGCACATCTTGGCACCGTTGAGGGTGGCACAGGTGATGGTCTCGACCGGGGTGAAGCCGATCTTGTCGACGAACTCGTACATCTCCTCGATGGAGCAGGTGCCGTACGGGGTGACGAAGGAGAAGGAGTCGGAGCCGATCGTCATGACGACGCCGCGCTGCTTGGCCTCGCGCAGGCAGTCGTAGTTGCGCTGCAGCTCCTTCTCGACCAGGGTGCCCTCGTACTTGTCGTGCAGCTCGGGGACGTAGACGGGCGGATAGGTGGCGTACCAGGTGGGCAGGAAGGCGATCGTCGGGGTGAAGAAGGTGCCCTGCTCGGCCATGAGGTCCATGGTGCGCTCATCGATATCGAAGCCGTGAATCAGCTGCTCGCAGCCAAAGCGAACGGAATCGTAGGCAGCGGCGTGGTTGTTGTAGCAGTGGCTCCACACGGGGATGCCGACCATCTTGGCCTCTTCGACCACAGCCTGGATCTCCTCGGAGCAATAGTGCTGGTCGCGACCGGAATCCCAACGCCAGATGCCGCCACCGGTAGCCCAGATCTTGATGGCATCGGGGTTCTCGCGCAGGCGACGACGGACGGCCTTGCGCAGATCCCAAGGACCATCGACCTGGTCGCCCCAGGGATGGGATTCCTTGTTGAGCTCCTGGGTGCAGTGGTGGGAGTCACCGTGGCCGGCAACGCGGCAGAAGCCGAGGCCGGTGGCCAGAACGCGCGGGCCCTTGAAGACGCCCTTGTCGATGCAGTCACGGATCTGGATACCAAAGCGGCCGATCTCGCAGACGGTGGTGAGGCCGTGGGTGAGGCAGTCGTAGGCCTGCTTGACGGCGACGGCCTGCTTCTCGAGAAGCGGCTGCATGACCCAATCGGTGTCATCGTCGGTCAGGTTGCCCGAGAAGTGCAGGTGGGTGTCGATCAGGCCGGGAAGGACGGTCTTGCCGGCGGCGTCGATAACCTCAACGCCCTCGGGAAGGTCCTGCATAGCACCGGCATACTCGATCTTGCCGTTGTCGTCGACGAGAACGAGGGAGTTCTCGACCGGCTCGGCACCGGTACCGTCGATGAGCTTGCCGCCAACGATTGCGTACTTAGTGGACATGGTTCCTCCTTATGGATCCATATAGTGGGCGAGGCCATGTTGGGTTATGGCCTCACAAAGCTACCCAAGTGGTGCCGGGTTCGGTGCGCGGAAGAGAGGGGTCCGCGCACCCAATCCGCCCCGGCTCGGCGTTATTTTTTGCGGGAATTGGTGAAGGCCATGAGGGCCAGGCCAACGGCCAGCCAGCCGATCACGATGCTCCACTCCACCATGTTGAGGGAGGCGGGAGAGAACGGGACCACGAGCAGGCCAATGATGACGGCGCAGGCAGCGACAGCGAGGCTAATGCCAAACTTGCCGCCGGGCACCTCGTAGGGACGAGGCAGGTCGGGCTCGGTGAAGCGCATGCGCAGGCAGGCGAGGGCGACCATGCCGCAGGAGAAGATGAAGGCGAGAGCCGACACGTTGGTCAGAGGGATGAGCATGTTCTTGCCCAGGAACGGACCGATGACGGTGATGACGCCCAGAACGGCGCAGGCGAGCTTGGGAGCGCCGGACTTGGGATCGACCTCGGCGAACTTCTCGGGCAGTTGGCCCTTGCGGCCCATGGCGAGCATGATGCGGCTCGTGGCGCCGTAGAAGGAGTTCATCGGGCCCATGGGTCCAAGCGTGGCGATGACGAGCATGGCCAGGTACAGGAGCATGTTGATGCCCTTGAGGCAGGCAAGCGCGGGAACCGGGCTCTTAACAAACTCATGCCAGTCGAGGATGGTGCCGAACGAGTAGATGCAGACCATGTAGAAGCCGCCGGCGGCCAGCAGGGCCAGGGAGATGATCTTGCCGAACTTGTTCCAGTTGAGGCCCTCGGCTGCTTCCTCAGCCTGCTGAGGAATGGTATCGAAGCCGGCGTAGAAGAACGGGGTCAAAACCAGGACCGACACGATGCCGGCGAACAGGCTGGTGCCCTCGGTAGCGGGCTTGCCGCCGCCAGCACCGGTGACCTGGGAGAACACGGGCATGGCGTGTTCCGGCGAACCGGTGAACAGCGAGACACCCATGGCGAGCAGCATGCCGCAGAGCAGGGCCTTGGTCAGGAAGGCCTGGAGCTTGGCGGCCGAGCTGGCGCCGCGGAAGTTGAGGAAGATGACGTAGACTGCAAAGCCGAGCGCGATCAGCGTCGGGAACAAGTAAACGTCGGCGCCCAAGATGGTGTAGAGCTTGACGGCGCGCAGCCACTCAAGACCGGGCAGGCTGCCGAACATCTCGGACACGAGGGTCGAAATGGCGATGGCCTCCCACGGGCACAGGATGCCGTTGCCCAGGGCCAAAAGCCATCCGGTGATGTAGCTCAGCGTACGGCCAAAGCTACGATCGACATACTCGACGATGCCGCCTGAGATGGGGATAGCAGCCGTGAGCTCACCGAAAACAGCTCCGACGGGCACGAGGAAGATTGCACCCAAGAGGAATGCGATCATAGCGGGAACGGGACCGCCGCCGACGACCATCCAGTCGCCGACCTGCAGAACCCAACCGGTACCGATGATGGCACCGAAACCGATGGTGAAGAAGTTCCAGAGCGAAAGCGTTTTCTTCATGCCGCCGTTATCCTCGACTGCAACTTCTGCGTTCTTGTCCGCCATTGTTCCCCTCCTTTCCTTTTTGACGCCCCTTGACGTCACCCCTTGCGCGGTCTGTTTTGCCGCGCGCTTTTATTTCGTGGCTTTAAGATACGGCCTTGGCACAGCAGCGCCGCTTGTAGCTCGACCGAAGGCAGAACTGCAAAACGAGCGGCGCCGTTTTTGGGACGAACGGCTGGGGACGCCATTCGTCTTGGACGCTTTCATCTTGTCTGTTTTTGAATACCTGTTGCCGTGACGCTTGGCGCGCGGCGCGGCAACGTTCATACCGTTTGTCAGGCTTTTGGCGCACATCCCCGCGTACCGCACATCTTTTTATGTAGGATAGACAAGTTACACATGAGGCAAGGTGATTCGAATGGCATACGGATACAATGACGGCGACCAACGGCCACAAAGCGTGCGCCTTGCCGGCCGCACCACGCCAACGCCCAGAAGCACCTCCGACAACGACAACCCGCAGCGCCCCCAAGAACAGCTCGGGGCTTCTTCGCGGAAACAAAGCCGTACCGTGCAGCAGTCAGACCGCGTGAGTACGAGCACACGCCAACGCCAGACCGACACATCGCAGCCACGCCGCTACGATAGCCGTAAGACCGACTACTACGTTAAGCGTTCCTTTTCGCGACCTCAACGCGATCGCGGCAATTCCGCCCCTCACCCCGCGTCGCATACCACAAGCCACGCGCTTCCGGCCCGCCGCCTACGCCTTGTGCTTTGCTCCATCGCCGCCTGCCTCGTCTTTGTGTTTTTGGGATCCTGTATCTCTCACGGATCAGCCCTGTCTCTTATACACATCTCCGAGCCCACGAGACGGACTCCTA
>CABRIB010000060.1 GCA_902470915.1 uncultured Collinsella sp.
GATAGGAGTCCGTCTCGTGGGCTCGGAGATGTGTATAAGAGACAGCCTTTTCAACCACTGGGGGATGTGAACACGCACGGATCGCTCACATCATGATTGAAGAGGATTTCTTAGACATGTTCACGCATCAGCTAAACATTATCAGCGTAGTAATTATCTGATGCGGGTTAGCACATACAGCTAGCCCGTACGATAACGGGCGGCTGATGAAGATGAGGGCCGTCGAGCGCAACCGACGGCCCTCATTTTTTATGTCTAGGAAGTTCTTTTTAGAGGAGGAAATGTAATGAACGGAGTTTTGCTCATGGTTGTGGCCGCGGCGGTGCTCGCCTGCGGCTATCTGGGCTATGGCCGCTGGCTGGCCAACAAGTGGGGCGTTGACAAAGAGGCCCTCACGCCGGCCAAGCGCATGAAGGACGGCAAGAGCTTCTCGCCCGTCTCCGCCTTCACCGCGTTCTCGCACCAGTTCAGCTCGATCTGCGGTGCTGGCCCTGTCACGGGTACGATCGTCGCCATGGCCTTTGGCTGGCTGCCCGTCGTGCTCTGGGTCCTCGTCGGCGGCATCTTCTTTGGTGCCGTCCACGACTTTGGTGCCCTGTACGCTTCGATGAAGAACAACGGCAAGTCGCTCGCTCAGCTCATCGAGAAGTACATCGGCAAGACCGGCCGTCGCCTGTTCCTGCTGTTCTGCTGGCTGTTCTGCATCATCGTCATCGCCGCTTTCACCGACATGGTCTGCAAGACGTTCATGTTCACCCCGGCCGTTGACGCTTCTGGTGCTGCTACCGGTGCCATCGACTTCACCAAGTCCTATGCCGCCGGCTGCGCTGGTACCATCTCCATCCTGTTCACCTTCGTCGCTATCGCCTTTGGTTGGGCCCAGAAGAAGTTCAACCTCACCGGCGCTGCCGAGTTCGTCACCGGCGTGGTCCTCATGGTTCTCATGTTCGCCGTCGGTATGCAGTTCCCGGTCTACCTGGATAAGTTCCAGTGGTTCGCCGTCGTCATGGTCTACCTGGTCTTCGCTGGCGCCATGCCCATCCAGATGCTCAAGACTCCGCGCGATTACCTCACTTCCATCATGATGATCGTCATGATCGTCTGCGCTGTCCTCGGCATCGTCGTCCTGGGCGTCAACGGTCAGGCCACTATCACCGCTCCGGTCTTTACCGGCTTCTCCACTGCCTCCGGCATGATGTTCCCGGTCCTGTTCGTCTCCGTCGCATGCGGTGCTCTCTCCGGTTTCCACAGCCTCGTTTCTTCCGGCACCTCTTCCAAGCAGGTCGAGAAGGAGCAGGACGCCGTCAAGGTCGGCTACGGCGCCATGATCGTCGAGTCCTTCGTCGGCATCCTTGCCATCATCGTCGCCGGCATCATGTTCTCCGACATGAACACCGCCGGTACCGGCGTCCTCAACGCCGGTGTCGCTTCCACCCCGTTCCAGATCTTCGCCGCTGGCATCTCCCGCGGTATGCAGGCCTTCGGTGTTGACGGCACGCTCGCTACCGTCTTTATGACCATGAACGTTTCCGCTCTGGCTCTGACCTCGCTCGACGCCGTCGCCCGCATCGCCCGCACCTCGTTCTCCGAGTTCTTTGCCCAGACCAACGATGCCCTGGCCATCGAGTCCAAGGCCGGCTACATGAAGGTCCTCGGCAACCCCTGGTTCGCCACGGTCGTTACCCTGCTTCCCGGTCTCGCCCTCGCTTTTGGTGGCTATGCCAACATCTGGCCGCTCTTTGGTGCTTCCAACCAGCTGCTCGGCGGCATGACCATGATCACCCTCGCCGTGTTCTGCAAGTGCACCGGCCGCAAGGGCTGGATGCTCTACGTGCCCGTCGCCTTCCTGCTCTGCTGCACCTTCACCTCGCTGGTCCAGAGCGCCATGGGCTGCATGACCGCCGTCCAGGCCTACGGTTTCTTCGGTACCATCCCGGCTACTGCCACCACGGCCGCCGTCTCCGTCGCCGCCACCAAGGGCCTGCAGCTCGTCTTCGCCGTCCTGCTGATGGTCCTGGGTCTCATCGTCGCCGTCAACTGCCTCAAGGAGTTCTTCGGCAAGGAGGCTGGCTCCATGCCCGACGAGGAGCCCGAGTGGTCCGAGATGGGCAAGGCCGAGTACGGCCGCGCCGCTGCCGCCGAGGCTCCTGTCGACGCCGAGGCTGCCAAGGCCTAGTCAGCTTGATGGGCTAGCCGTTCCATCCATATGACTCGGAAAGACCGGGTCCGCAACGACGCGGACTCGGTCTTTTTTCATGCAAAAGCGGGCGACGCCCGAGTGTTCTCGCAGATGTTTTGCGTGGATAAGGGCGCGCGTTGTACCATATAAACGTATATGTGTACATATGAAAGGGGCCCCGTGGCCAAGACGGTATATTCCGATAACCAAAATAATGTCGATGCCCTGGCTGAACGTCTGAGCAGCCAGACGTCGCTTTCTGCCGAGCGTGCCAAGCTGGTTGCCTACGACCTGCTCTGCCGCAAGGCGCTCAAGATTAAGTCGAGTGCGCTGGCGCAAATTTTTCGCTCCGTCGATAAGGAATGTGACACCAAGGCGATGCGCGATGAACTTATCGCGGCAAATATCGTGACCAAGATCGAGGGTAGCGGCATTAACGGGCGCCCGGCGTTCTATACCATCAATGCCGAGATCCGCGATGCCCAGGAGCAGCCTGCCGAGTCCGTCGAGGATTTTGTCGTCGAGGATTCCGCTGACGTGCCTGCTGTGGAAGAAACTGCTCCGCGTGAGCATGTCGATACCGATGAGTTGCTCGATGAGAACGTCGTGCGTGCCTTTACGGCCAAGGCAGGACGCGGCGGTTTTGGCGGGGGTGGCAAGCGCGATGCGCAGCGCCGCGCCCAGCAGGAGCGCTTCCGTCGCGCCGTTGCTCAAAAGGGTGAGACGGATGCCGAGGCTGTTGAGACCGAGGTTGCTGCCGAGTCGCAGAAGCCCACGAAGGAGCAAAAGCCCGTGGAGGCCCAAGAGCCCAAGCGCCGTCGCGGTGCTCACTTTAAGGCTGCACAGCAGGATGCCGCGCGTGAGGTTGAAGAGTCTTCTGAGGTTGCAGACGATGTTGAGGAGTCTGCCAAGAAGGCTCCGGGTTCATGCCGTCCCGGACGTGGTTTTGCGGGGCGCGCGTATCCCGTAAGGCGTCAGGAGAAGAGCGAGCCGGCTTCGACCACTCAGGGCGAGAAGGACGAGAAGACCGTTGAGCCGGCGGCTCGCGAGCAGAAGCCTGTTGAGCCGCAGCTTGAGGTTGATGCCGAGGCCAAGGGCCAGCAGCCTACTGATGAGCAGGCGGAGCAGGGCGCGTCGAGCAAGCCTCGCCGCCGTCGCCATCGTGGGGGCCGCAGTTCCCATGCCGAGACTGCAACCGAGAAGACCACGCCGCAGAACGAGGATGCGAAGGCCGAGGTTTCTTCGGGGCAGCCTAAGCGCCAGCCGGCGAAGGAGAGCAAGTCCGTTCGTCCGCAGAAGCAGGCGTCTATGCCGAAGCACGAGCGCAATTCCCAGGGCGATTCTAAGCGCAAGTCTCAGAAGAAGCCGGAGTCTGCCGCAGCAGATACTGCTGCCCAGCAGCCCAAGTCGTCCGTCCACGGCGAGGTCTCGGCGTTTGCCCTTGCCCGCGTTTTAGGCAGGCAGCTGCTCAAGGTTGTCCCTACGCCTACGGCGCTCTCTAAGATCAAGGAGCAGCAGACACAGATCGTAAAGGTCGAGGGCAAGGACGGCAAAAAGGCTCCGCAGCGCACTCAGCACAACGAGATGTCCAACCGCAAGATTGCCGAGGAAATCGCAATCATCCAGGCTTGGATCGAGCAGAACCGAGGTGCCGATACGCCGGTTGCCTCGCGCCGCCAGCGTGCCTACCAGATCTTTAACGACGAGAAGGCTTTTGACGGCAAGCACGGTGAGCGCTTGATCAGGCGTATGACCGAAAAGGGCATCAGCATGCAGGCGATCAAGGTCGCCCCCAATCGCCCCGTGCACTTTACGGGCTTCTTTACGCTGGGCGCCGACAAGCCGTTCATTATGGTCGAGAACCTGGACACCTACGACGAGATCGTCAAGCTGCTGCGTGGCCGCAAGCACGCCAAGCTCTTTGGCATCAAGGTGGGCGGCGTGATTTTTGGCGGCGGATGCAAGGCGAGCGTCTCGCATGCCCTGGACGATTATCTGGCTGAGATTGGCTATCGCTTTAACTACGTCTACTACGTAGGCGACATCGATCGCGAGGGCGCGCGCATTGTCGAGCAGGCTCGCAATGCCAATGTGGTTGAGATTCGCCTGCATGCCGGCATGTACCGTGCCATGCTCGCCGAGCATAAGCGTCGCGTGAAGGCCGGCGGCGAGTGCGAGCCCGCGGCTGCCAACCAGGGCGTGCCGCAGAACCTGGCGGCGACGATCAAGGATCTGCCCATGGTTACGCGCGTGCAGTTCCGCAACGTGCTGCGCGAGGGCGGGCGCATTCCGCAGGAGATTCTGATGACCGCAGACTATCGGGATGGCGACTCGGGAAGCTTCGACCGCATGCTGAACAATTAGTTCCGCCGTTCTACCGAACGGCGGTCCTCTCGACGCTGCGAGGGGCCCTGGCACGGCAATCTGACGTTCAACTTCGGCGGCGCGACCAGAAGGTCGGCGCCGCCTTGTTTCACGTCACCTTGCCATGCCAGGGCCCCTCTCGCTGTCACGTCCAAAACATCGGGGCTAGTGGCCTCCTGTTCGTGCGGAACTCGCGATAAACCTAAGCCGGTGCCCCCGCTCTCCCGGGGCCTGTGGCTACTTGGTTGTCGCAAGCGGCTCGCTTTTCGGAACTGGGCTGATGATTTCTAGATGTAAGGCGCTCTTGGTCCTAACGGGCCTGGGGCGCCTATCTTTTGCAGGTAGATTTTTGGGATATGCCTGAAAATCTACCTCAAACTTCTAGTGTAGGACGAGAAGTTGTAGCTGAAACTTCTCTTGTAGGACGAGAAGTTATATACTCAAGATGTTGAAAGGAGAGCATTATGGCGCCTACAGCGTTGGGTATTGCAGAGATTGTTGCCGAGGCCCGTTCCTTTGAGATTCCTCACGTCGTGCATCGAGACGATGCCATCAGTGATCTTCCTGAGCCAAAGCCGTTCAATCTTGTCCATATCATCACGGGTATCAGGCGCTGCGGCAAAACGTTCTATGCGTTTCAATGGATTCGTCGCCTTATCGATCGCGGTGTCGATGCCGAGCGTATCTTCTATTTCAATTTTGCTGATGACCGTCTTCGACCGGCGCCGGACACGCTCATGAGCGACATTTTGGAAGAGTATTGGCGGCAGGTTCCCTCAGCGCGAACGAAAGGCTGTTATCTCTTTCTGGATGAGGTGCAGGAGACCGATGGCTGGCAGGGCGTTTGTCAGCGTTTGGCGGAGCACGAGAGCGTAACGCTTGTTATCACCGGATCGTCCTCAAAACTATCTGCCGATGAAATAGCGACGCAGTTTCGCGGTCGCTCGCAAGAGCACGCTATGCATCCGCTTTCATTCCGCGAGTATTGTGCGTTTCATCACATTGAAACGCCGGATATGTCTACTAGTGCTGGGGCTCCAGCTGTTTCTCCGCAGCGGCGAACTGATCTGGAATCGGCATATGACCGTTATCTCATAGAGGGTGGCTTTCCTGGGGTTCAGGAGCTTGATGCCGGTTCGCGTATTCAGATGCTTCAAGCCTATTTGCGAGATGTTGTTGCACGAGACATTCTCGAGCGGAGCGGGCGCACGGATATCGCTCTTGCCAACCAAGTAGGGCTCTTCTGCCTTCGAAACACGGGTTGCGACCTTTCGGTTAACAGTTTGTTGGAAGCCTTAAAGTCTGTCGGATATCGAGCGTCATGGGAAAAAATAAACGAACTCGTTCGTTTATTCCAGCAGGCTCATCTCATTGGATTACTTCCGGAGTATTCAACTTCTTTGGCTCCTAAGACAACGACAACAGACAAGGTCTATGCCGTCGACCAGGGGATGGCATATGCAACATCGCGTGCTAATCAGCAGGATATAGGAAAGCGTTTGGAGACTGCGATTTATGCTGAACTCATGCGCCGTACGGCAAACGGCCGGTTGGAAACGGTGACTTCATTTACGGCTCCAACGCAAGCACGAGAAAAAGTTGATTTCTTGGTCGGCGACGCTTTGGCATCGGAACCATACGCGCTTTACCAGGTGACAGTCGATATGACGGCAGAGAAAACGCGCAGGCGTGAAGTTGGTTCCCTTGAGGTTGCTATGGTAAAAACCGGTATCAAGGATGCCAATATCATCACGCTGCGCGAGGCGACCCAGATCAAAACGGAGCATGGCGTCATCGAGGTTATTCCCGCATGGAAATGGTCGCTTGGTCTGTAATGCTACGCCGGCCCGCCGGGGCCGCACGGCACCATGTTGATGACCGGCGCTTTAGGAACGTCCCTAAGTGCCGGTTTGGCTGGTAAGTCGAGATGTGGGGAGCCCGTTGCTGGTATGGGACGGAGGGATTCCGCGTCCGCCTGGTCGGCGGCCGCGCTCCGCTGCGTCGCTTCGCTCCTTGCGTGCTGCGCTGGAAAACGCTTCGCGTTTCCTCAGCTCCGCACTCTTGCGGGTTCGAATCCCTCTGCTTGCCCACAAGAAAGCGCCCTGGGCCGTTATGGACTCAGGGCGCTCAATTTTAATGGCTGGGACGGAGGGATTCGAACCCCCAACAGCCGGCACCAAAAACCGGAGTTCTACCGTTGAACTACGTCCCAGTATGGGTGTTGCCAAAAGCAACTCGTCTAGTTTACCTAATCTGCGAGGGCATCGCAAACGCCATCGAGCAGGCGTACGGCGAGCGTCTGAGCGTCGCTGGCGGTGAAGGTGCCGTTGTAGCGCGTCATGCCCGTGAGCTCAATGCGGATGCGCGCGGGCTTTTGCTGTGCGGCGACATTGGCGGTGCGGATGCGCTGGGCCAGGTTGTGGCACTCGGCGAGGGCAATCGTGGCGCGCGGAGCGGCGTCGGCGGGCAGCTCGTCGCTTGCGATCTCGAGCACCAGGTCAACGTCGGTCGGAACCTCGGAGTCGCAAAGCATCATGCCGCTGTTGTCGGTCGTCGCCGTGGCGATGTTCCACATGCGCGATGCTACGCTGCGCGCGATAGGGTCCTCGCCGATGACGGCAATCTGGAAACGCTCGAGTACGTTGGCCGCGCGGGCAAAGCCGATGCGGGACTCGGCTTCGGTGACCGAGGGCTTGCCCTCCCACACGTGGTGCAGGCGGTTGATGTAGGCGTAGGTATCCTGGAAAGCCATACCGTCGGCAAACAGACCGACGTTTTCCTGGAACTGCTGAAGGGCCGCCTCGGTGTGAGGGCCAAAGTAGCCATCGTCCTCACCGCAGGCAAAGCCCAAAACGTTGAGCGCGCGCTGCAGGGCCTGCACGTCGGCGCCATGGAAATTGGGCATACGCAGGTAGAGGGTGCGGTCGCCCAGTTTATACGAGGCGTCGACCAAGGCGCTCCAGCAGGGGATATCGACGGCACAGCCAGCGGCAAGGCCGCTATCGAGCCTAAAGGTGCCAACAGCCTGTTCGGTGGTGGTGCCAAAGCGCTTGTCGGCAACCTCGGTGTCATCGATTGTATAGCCGAGCTGCAGAAGGCGGGACTGGACGTCCTCGACGGCTGCTCCCTGCATGCCCGTTGTAATAGGTTCCATGAACGAACCCCTTTCGGCGTACCATTCGTACTATTTGAGCGTGTGTCGGATAGACAACGCAAAGGGATGCATAAACATGCACTCAACAGTGTAGCAAGTTGTACCCAAATACGCTGCTGACAGGTTTTATAACCCCCGCTAGTTAAGGCGCTCCACAAAGAAATCTGCCATGGAGAGGAACAGTTCGCGTGCATGTGGGTCGAGCGAAACGTCCTCGATGGCGGCCTTGGCTTTGGCGGTCAGGTCCAGCGCGTAGGCGTGGGCGTAATCGATAGAGCCGGTCTCTTGGAAGATGTCCACGGCACGCGCGAGCTGCGCGGGGTCCTCGGTGCCCGAGGAGAGGATCGCTTCAATCTCGTCGTGATAGCGCTCATCAGACAGGGCATGCACGGCAACCAGGGTGCGCTTGCCCTCGGTGATGTCGGTGCGGAAGTCCTTGTTGGCGGCCTCCTTGGTACCGATTAAGTTGAGTAGATCATCTTGGATCTGGAAGGCAAGGCCGGTGTGCAGGCCAAAGGCGCGCAGCGCCTCAATTTGCTCCTCGCTGCCCCCGCCAATGATGGCTCCGGTGGCAAGCGGCGTGGCTCCGCTGTAATACGCGGTCTTGTGCGTTGCCATGTCCAGGTAATCGTCGACCGAGATGTCAAAGCGCCCGTCGCGTACCCAGCCCAAGTCGAGCGCCTGGCCCTCGATGGTGCGGACGATCATCTCGGTGAGCTCGTGGAGTACGCGGAGTTTTACGTTGGGCTCGAGCGTGGGGTCGTCGAGAACCGTCTTGGTGACCATGGTAAGTGCCAGGTCGCCGCAGTTGATGGCAAGCCCCGTGCCCTCGGTGAGGTGCATACAGGGCTTGCCGCGGCGCAGCTGCCCGTTATCGGCGATATCGTCGTGGATGAGCGCGCCCGACTGGAAATGCTCGATAGCTGCCGCGGCGCTGCGGGCGCTCTCAAAGCTACCGCCCACTGCGGTTGCGGCGAGCATGCAGATGAGCGGACGGTGGCGCTTGCCGGCGTTGGCCGTAAAAGCCGAGAGCGGCGCGTACAGGTAGCGCTCGATATCGGCAGAGGTCGCCTGTCCGTCAAAGAACGTGGCCAGATAGTCGTTAATCTGGTCAAAGTGCTGGGCTAAAAAGCTGGTAAACGGACTGGACACGGGTTCTCGCATTCTTTCTTAGGTTGCATCGTTGCATTATGCAGACAACATATTGCCACATTAGGGCGTCGAGCGCGGCGGTCGAAGAAGATTGAGTCTTGCGGTTGCAAACGCGGCAAGGGGCTCGGCTAGATAAGCCCAAAGTGTTCGAGCGCGGTGACGACGCCGTCGTGATCGATAGAATCGGTTACGTAGTCCGCCTTCTCCTTAAGGAAGTCTGGTGCGTTGCCCATGGCGATGCCAACATCGACTGCCTCCATGAGGGCGATGTCGTTGCTCGCGTCGCCAATGCCGTACACGGTGCCGTGATCTGGCCCCAGGGCGTCAAGCACGGCACTGATTCCGGCTCGTTTGGTGCACTCACGCGGCGAGATTTCTGTGACCTCGAGCTCGAGCTCGTTGAGACAGAGCAGAGGTCCAAGCTCTTCATCTTGGGCGATGCGGTTGGCAAGTGGTGTGGACATAAGAATTTTATAGGCGTTGTAGTGCTCAAGTTGCGTGACGGCGTCGCCCACGGTGCGTGCGTATCCGTACGTCTCGGGGGCATCTGCACTCATGCGCACCACGCGATCGATGCCCTCAAAGCGAATGACCTCACCCGATTGCTCGAGATAGGGGGCAAGGCGCTGCAGCAGACCAGGGTTTATGGCTGCATTTCGCACAATGCGCCCCTCGAGTTCGGCGTAACCGCCCGCGAGACACACGACGCCCGTCCACGGCAGCTCGAGCAGCTTAGGATGGATGCAGCTGAGGGTGCGCCCCGTGCAGATAAAGGCCTTGTTGCCGTTGGCGACAAATGCGCGAATTGCCTGCGAAACCGCCTCGTTGGGATAGGGGGAGAGGTCCCGCTCGTCTTCGGGAAGGTCTTGGGCGAGCCTGGGGTCTTGCCAGGCGAGCGTTCCGTCGATATCGAAGAAGCAGATATCACCGCGCTTATGGGCTGCGCTGGCGGCAGGGGAGGCCGAGGTGGTGGGCACAAATTCCGGCTCGAGGCCCATGATCTGGTCAAAATGCTCTTTAACGCGGGGAACGGAGATGCCGATAATCACCTGGGCGGTCTTGCCCGTAATGATGAGGCCCTTGGCGCCCACCGCGACAAACGACGCGTTATCTGCAACGATGGAAGGGTCTGCGACCTCGACGCGCAGGCGCGTGGCGCAGTTGGTTGCGCCCACGATATTGCCAACGCCACCTAAAAGCTGAATTACCCGCTCAGCGAGGACGTGATCTTGATCGGATCGACTATTGACCTCGTCATTGGGAGATTGCTCTTTGGCAAAGTCGCTTCCCGTTAAACAATCGATTGCCGCGCGATTGACGACATGATCCTCGCGGCCCGGCGTCTTAAGGTCATAGACCAAGATGAGTGCTCGAAAACTAACAAAAAAGATGAGGCTAAAGGCAAGGCCGATACCGAGCGCCAAAAGATAGGCACCGGCATGCGTGCGCATGAGCGGAATAAAGTTGAAGGCTGCCATCTCCATGAGGCCGCCCGAGAAGATGCCGACGATGCCAAAGAGATTCATGGTTGTGGCAAGGCAAGACGATAAGACGGCGTAGAGAAAAAAGAGCCCGGGGTGGGTGAACATAAAGAGAAACTCGAGTGGCTCGGTAACGCCGCAAACCACCGAGGCGATGATGGCGGGAACAAGGATGACCCTGAGGCCGGCGCGGCGCTCTGGTTTTGCGGTGGAGTAGAACGCGGCTGCGATGGCGGGAAGGCCAAAGAGCTTGACCCAGCCGGTGGCGGTAAAACCGGCCCACGGCGCAAGTTCATTAAGGGGGCGCGTGCTATGGGAGAGGATGGGGAGCAAGCTGCTCCATGTGGCGTAGATGCCGTCGTTAATGACCAGGTTGTCGTAGTAGATCGGCATGTAGAGCAGGTGGTGCAGCCCCATGGGCTCGAGCGCTCGCTCCAAAAACACAAAGATGCCCACGCCAAAGGGGCCGACGCTCGTAAGTGCATGGCGCAGCGTTTCGGTCATTGCGTATACGGAGGGCACGATGGCGGCCGAGATAGCGGCAAGGGCAAACACGGCAAAAAAGCTGATGAGGTAGACCAGCGAGGAGCCCGAGAAGGTGCCGAGCCAATCGGGAACCTTGGCATCGTAGAAGCGGTCATGGATGGCGACGACGGTTGCCGATACCACCAGCGGGCCGATAATGCCGGTGTCGAGCGTCTTGATGCCGTCGATGACGGTGATACCGTTGGCGGGGGTCAAAGATGACGGGTACTTAAGCCCAAGGTTGTCTCCGCTCAGCTTAATGATCTCGCTCAAAAAGAAGCAATAGGCAAAATAGGCCACGAGTGCCTCGAGGCAGCAGCGTGCCGGTTGCTTTTGGGCAAGACCGATAGGCAGCGCTACGGCAAAAAGGAGCGGGAGGCGTTTAAAGACCGTCCATGAGCCGCGCTGGATGATGGCCCAAAAAACGTACCAAGGGGTTCCGTATACGGCTAGATCGCCGACGATGTCCGCAGTCGTTGCGAGAGCGGAGACGCCGACCATGAGGCCTGATATAGAAAACAGCATGGCGGGAGCGAACATTGCCCCGCCAAAGCGTTGGATTTTTTGCAGCATGTTCTGCCTTCCGCATATCGAGGCGCGTTGCGCGTGGGGAAACGTTTAAACAATGGATTCATTGTAGAGGACCAGACGATTGTCGTGCCGGCAGTTTTGAGCGAAACCGATTTGGGCACGACAGAAACCGTCAACGGTTAAATCCTGTCGCTTTACCGATATTCGGTTTAAACAACTTTAAGAAATGCTATCGTGCCTAGCCGGAAATAAATAATGTAGAGGTGAAACAATGCCAAAAGCAATATACGAAGGAATCTACCGAGAAATACGCTCGCGCATCATTAATGGGACCTATGCGTTTCAGGAGATGCTGCCAACCGAAGCCGAGCTGACCGCGGAATTTGGCTGCACGCGCAATACCGTCCGCCGCGCTTTGAGCATGCTGGCCGACGGGATGTTTGTGCAGCCCATACACGGCAAGGGCGTGCGCGTTATTTGGCTTAAGGGCGAAACCGACATGTTGGGCGCACTCGAGGAAGTTGAGTCGTTTGGCGAATTTGCAAAGCGCAACAATGCCGTTGCATCGACGGACGTTAAGTCTTTTGAACATCTGGTCTGCACCGAGCAGCTCTCTCGTCGCCTGGGCTTTAGGGTGGGCGAGGAGCTTATTCGCGTAGTGCGTGTCCGAAGCCTCAACGGCAACGCGCGCCAAGTGGACCATGGCTATTTTTTGGCGTCGATCGCCAAGGGCCTGACCCCCGAGATCGCGGCAGATTCTATTTACGGCTATCTGGAGCACAAACGCGGTGTCAAAGTGATGGCGAGCCGTCGTACGGTGAGTGTCGAGCTCGCCAACGATGAAGACTGCAGCTATCTTGACCTCGGCAAATACAACTGCGTTGCCGTCATGGAGAGTCAGTCGTACACCTCGGATGGCATCTTGTTTGAGGTGACGCACACTCGCACACACCCCGAGATCTTCCATTACCGCGTCAATTCCAAGCGATAGCCGGCTAGCTCGCAGCCTGACGAGACTCATGCCCTCAAAGAGAAAACGCCCGGTCAAACCGACGACGCATCGGCTTGACCGGGCGTTTTCTCTGCATTCGATAACAAATAATTGTTTATACAAAACTTGTCAAGTATCAAGTTGAAATTACCGTTCACCGAAGTTTTTCTACCGCTCTAGTAATACCTGTCTCTTATACACATCTC
>CABRIB010000061.1 GCA_902470915.1 uncultured Collinsella sp.
GATAGGAGTCCGTCTCGTGGGCTCGGAGATGTGTATAAGAGACAGCAGCAGCATCTCGACCACGAAATTAAAGACCCAGTAAATCAGCGCCGCGATCGCAAACGGCACCATGCTCACCTGCGAGGCGACCAGCGCCTTGGCCGTCGAGAACATCTCACCCACGCCAATGGCAAACGCCAGCGACGTGTCCTTGACCAGCGTGATGATCTCGTTGCCCATCGCTGGCAGAATACGCTTGGCGACCTGCGGCATCACGATATACAGAAACGTCTGCATGCGCGAATAGCCCAGCACCTCGGCTGCCTCGTATTGACCGCGCGGAATGGACTGCAGGCCCGAGCGATAGATCTCGGCAAAGTAACCGGCGTAGTTGATGATGAACGCTACGACGCACGCCGTCCACTTGGAATCGGGCGTGAGCGAAATGCCGAACACGTAGTACGGGGCAAAGTAGATGGCAAACATCTGCAGCATGAGCGGCGTACCGCGCATGACCGAAATGTAGATGCGCGCAATCCAGCGGAGCGGCGCAATTTTGCTCATGCGCATAAACGCCACGGGGATTCCCAGCGGAATCGACCCCAGCAGCGTCAGCACAAACAACTGCAAACTTACCAAGAATCCCTGGCCAAGCATCTGCATCATGACCTGAATAGACAACCCAAGCTCTCTTTCACAGTAACGGAACAGCGAACCCAATGCTAAAGCGGGTTTTCCAGGTGCCCGAGTTTGCCGTGAAAGAGGAGCGCCGCGTACTAAATGTACGCAAGCGACGGTTTGAACGGCAAAATCGGGTGCCTGGGAAAGCCGCTATTTGAGCACCCAGTTGTCGAAGGAAAGACCATAGCTTGAATACTTGTCGCACAGGTCCTTAACCGTGCCGTCCTCGTAGAGCGCCTTGAGCGACTCGGTCACGGCGTCGGCCGACTTGGTGTCGCCCTTCTTAAAGCCGACGGCGTAGTGCTCGCTGGACAGCGGCTCATCAAGCTGCGTATAAGCATCGGGCTTGGCGGCAAGCTGATACTGGGCAATCGAAAGGTCGCAAGCCACGGCATCGACCGCGCCGCTCTCGAGCTGCATAAAGGCCGTGTTGTACTCGCCGATCGTGTCGAGCGTGGCAAACGTCGCCGCCAGATCCTTCTGGTCACCCTCGAGCACATCCTGCGCAGCGGAATCGGTCTGGGTAATCACGGTCTTGCCGGCAAGATCGTCCCAGCTCTTGATACCCGCATCCTTCTTGACCACCAGCACCTGCTCGTTGAGCATGTACGGCTCGGAGAACGTGTAGTCGTCCTCGCGACCCTCCATGGTAAAGCCGTTCCAGATGCAGTTGATGGCGCCGGAGTTGAGCAGCGTGTCCTTGGCATCCCAATCGATGGCCTCGTAATCGACATCCCAGCCCTGCTTATCGGCAACGGCCTTGGCCAGATCGAGATCAAAGCCGGTGTACTCGCCATCGTCGCCCACAAAGCCGTACGGAGGATAGGACTTATCAAAGCCCACCACGAGCTTCTTGGACTCCGCGGCGCCCTTCACATCCTTGGCCGCGGCAGAGCCAGCAGCGGAGCCCTTGCCAGCACCACCGCCGCAACCGACAAGACCAAGGCCAAGCACCGCGGCGAGCGAGCCGGCTAGACCAACAAACTGACGACGAGACATATCGGTGTTCATGGTATTCCCCCTTGATGGCACTTTAGTTAAGTAAAGTGAATCATGTAACGTTCAGAATCATACACTTTAGCGTGATAGAGCACAAGGCGAGTTTGCCCGCCGCGTGAGGGGTGTGGGGGTTAAGTTTCCTGCTCTACAGTCCTGCTCACGACGGAGGCCACATTAAGTGGCCTCCTGTTCGTGCGGAACTCGCGATAAACTTAACCCCCACACCCCTCACGCGGCGGGCAACCGTCGTTGGGCTTATCACTGACACGAATAAACCGCTTGTATATCGTCTGCTGGCTTGGCACGGTACAATACTTGCAGCTTTAATTCGTGAATTAGTGGAGTTATTGATGGCAGAATCTCGTGCGGAGCGTAGGGCTCGTCGTGCTTTGATCGAAGCGACTGAAGGGTCGGAGGAGAAAAAACCTTCTAAGAAATCCAAGTCGTCTCAGGATGCGAAGGGCAAGGCTAAGGCCAAGCGTCCCGGCTCTCGTCGGAACGAGGATAAGGCATCTCATACTCGCTCCAAGCGCTCGCATAAAGATCGGGTTACGTCTGCGCGTAAGGCCGTGGATCCCAAGTCTCCCTGTTCGATCATAAAAGCTTGTGGTGGGTGTACGGCACTCAATCGTCCTTATAAGAAGCAGTTGGCGGCCAAGCAGGCTGCTATGGAGGAGCTGTTTGCTGAGCTCTGCGAGCGCGAGGGCATTAGCGTCGACCCCATTCGCGGTATGGGAGTCACCCTGGGAGACCCGGGCAAATATCCTGCGCCGCGTGGTTTTCGTCATAAGGCTGCCACTCCGTTTGCTCCCGGCAAAGAGGGCGCTGTCCGCTGCGGCTTTTTTGAACGTGGGACACACAGAATCGTTGCTGTTCCTGAATGCCCTGTCGAGGCGCCGGGCGCTCGTCAGATTCTCAACGGCATCGCTCGCGAGGCCGAACGTCTGCATATTCCCGCCTTTAACGAAGACAAGCATCTGGGGCTGCTTCGCTATGCCGTCGTTCGCTGCGGCTGGCGCACCGACCAGATTGTGGTCACCCTCGTGACCGCTCAGCGCGACCTGCCGCATGCGCAGGAGTTCTTTGAAGCCGTCGCGGCGCTTAATCCGCATATCGTCACCGTCGCTCAGAACATCAACGGTCGCCCCGGCAATGCCATCTTGGGTGAGGAGACTCGTATCGTCTATGGCGCCGAGTGCATGCGCGACCAGCTGCTCGGCTGCGAGTTCGATATCTCCCCCACCGCGTTCTACCAGACCAACCCGCAGCAGACCGAGCTGCTCTATCAGCTCGCGATTGACGGCATGGACCTGCAGCAGGGCGACGTACTCATGGATGCCTATTGCGGTAGTGGAACTATCGGCCTGTGCGCAGCCAAAGCCGCCCAGGACAAGGGCGTCGGTATTATGCTGCTTGGCGTGGAGCGCAACCACGCCGGCATTGCCGACGCACGTCGTAATGCCGAGCTCAACGGCCTCACCCGCAGCGCTTGGTTTATGGCTGACGATGCCACCGACTACATCCTAGATGCCGCCGACAACAACGAGCGGGTCGATGTCCTTTCCATCGATCCGCCGCGCGCCGGCTCTACCCCCGAGTTCCTCGAAGCTGCCTGCGCGCTTAAGCCGCGCCGCATCACCTATATCAGCTGCAACCCCGTGACTCAAGAGCGCGACCTGCATCAGCTTCTCGACGGAGGCTATCGCCTGCTCAAGATCACGCCCGTCGACATGTTTCCTCACACCGACCACACCGAAACCGTAGCGGTCCTCGAACGCCGCTAACCAACCTCAGTAGATTTTTGGGACAAGAAAGGGGGCGACCCGTCTGGGCCGCCCCCTTCGCTTGGTTTATTAATTCCGCTACATCCCCTTGCACAGGTCGCACACGCCGGCTGCCGCCATCTCGCGCAGCAGCGTCTCGCGATCGCGCGTCACGATCAGATCCAACGGGAAGTGAATCTCGTCGAGCATCTTGCGAGCGTAATCGAGCTTACCAATTGCCATGCCAATGTGCGCATCGGTCGAAACGCCAATGCCCACGCCCAGCTCGGCGCAGCGCTCGGCGATCTTGCGGCATACGGCCCAATGCTCAGTGTCGACACCGTGTTCAAGACTATGGTTGTTGATCTCAATAATCTTGTGCTTGGCCTTAGCTGCCAACAGCACCTCGTCGATATCGAACGGCACGCCCGAACGCCCCGTGTGACCCAGCATGAACACCTTGGGGTGCTCCAGGGCATTGATATACATCTCGGTCGTCTGGGCCAGCGTCGCGCCCTCGGCAATCTGCGGATTATGCACGCTTGCAACCAAATAATCCAAATTACGCGTAACCAAATCGAACAGCGAATGCTGACGGCTGTACGAATCGCCGGCAATATCGAGCGTGACAAGAGTGTCCTCGCCAAACAGGCTTCCGTCCAGCGAAACGATATCGGCCTCGGCACCACGCAGCACCAGCACGCCGCTCCAAATGCGCGGCCAGATATCCTGGTTGATAAAGAACTGGTAACTGCGCAGGTCATTGGGGCAAGCCGTAACCATAGAGCTCAAATGGTCGGCAGATCCGAGCACCTGCAGACCACGCTCTGCCGCCCAGTACACATTCTCCTCAATGGTCGAATATGCATGCGCAGAGAACATCGTATGGGTATGAATGTCACAAGAAAGCAGGTAGGGCATCAGGTCTCCTTATCTGGCACGGCCGTCGCTTATATTCATTGTACGCATAGCCTTCGATAGTCGTAAAACCACTCCATCCCAAAGACACAACGTCCATGACAACGGGGTCCGGCTTAACACCAAACCCCGTTTCACGTAAAACATTGTAGGCAGAGCGCTTTACTTTTAACGATACTCGTCCGCCAACTGTTTCCAAGCGGGTAGCGAATTGACAATCGTTTCGTAGCTCACGCAATAGCCCAGGCGGAACCAACCCGGCATACCAAAGCTGTCCGAGGGAACCGCAAGCAACTCATACTTCTTTGCGCGCTCACAGAACGCATTCGCATCGGGCTCCAACGCTTTCACCCATAGGTAGAACGCGCCATCCGGCTCAACATAGGTGTAGCCATACTCCGCTAGTGCGTCGGTAAGCGCGGTGCGGTTGCGCGCATAGGCCTCGACATCGCTCGGTTCATCAATGCAGTCGATGATTACACGCTGGAAGAGCGCCGGTGCACACACGAAGCCCAGCGTACGGGCGGCACCGGCAACGGCGGGCATTAGACGAGCTGCCTGAGGATTCGTATTGGGAACCAGGATCCACCCGACGCGCTCGCCCGGTAGCGAAAGCGACTTGGAATACGAGTAGCACACGATGGTGTGCTCGTAGATCGAAGGCACCCAAGGCACCTCGGCGCCATAGACAATCTCGCGATACGGCTCATCAGAGATGAGCATAATCGGATTCTCGGGATCGCGCTGAGCGTTGGCCTCGCGCAGAACATTGGCCAGTCGCGTCAGCGTGTCGCGTGTATATACGGCACCGGTCGGATTGTTGGGCGAGTCGATGATGACGGCAGCCGTCTTATCGGTAATCGCCTTGAGCACGTTACTCACGCTCAGCTGGAACGTATCTTCATCGGCGAGCGCCTCAACACACGTGCAGCCGGCCTTCTCAATCCACACGCGATACTCCGGAAAGTACGGGGCGATAACAACAACCTCATCGCCCGGGTTCGTAACGGCGTTGAGCGTGCAGGTGAGCGAAGCCGCGGCACCCACCGTCATAAAGACGTCCTTGCCCTCATAGCTCGTGCCAAAGCGACGGTTGAGCGAGTCGGCGACGGCCGCTCGACATTGTGGCAGACCCGGCGCAGGCGTGTATCCATGCAGCTGGTCGCTCGGCAGCTCCAATGCCTTCTTAATGGACTCAGCAACAGCAGCGGGCGCCGGAACACTCGGGTTGCCCAGCGAAAAATCGAATACGTTCTCCGCACCAATCTGCGCCTTGCGCTCAAGGCCATAGCTAAAAATCTCACGGATGATGGAGCTTTCCGCACCGCGAGCATACATAGTTTCGTTGATCATCTGTTCCCCTTTCGCATAGGCGCTATTGTACGCTTTAGCTGAGCAAAGTGCCGCAGCAATGTTGATTGGGGACAGACTTAAATGCGTGAAAACGCTCATTTAAGTCTGTCCCCAATCAACATATCGCTCAAAAGAAAGAGCCTCCACAGGTTTCCCCGCGGAGGCTTTCGCCACAAAGACTATTTGTCGGCGTCGGTGTCGGCATCGACGACGGCATGGTCATCGTCAGCATCATCGGATGCGGCTTCGGCATCCTCCTGCATGGCCGCCTGCGCAAAGGCCGCGGCATCAGCCGCCAGCTCCTCCTCGCTCATTCGAGGCACGCGCTTCTTGGTCGGCATGCCGGCCGCCTTGGCATTGCGCTCCTCCTTGGCCGCCAGGATATCGCCCTCGCGCTCAAGGTAGGCATCCCACTCATTGTCGAGCAGGGCGTTCACGGCGTCGCCTTCGACGGTCTCGCGCTCAAGCAGCACCTTCGCCATCAGGTCGAGCTGATCGCGACGGGCATCCAAAATCTCGACCGCACGACGATGGGCTTCGCGCATAATGCGCTGGACCTCGATATCGATGCGGCGCGCCGTCTCCTCGGAGTAATCCTGGTGATCGGCGTAGTCGCGGCCCAGGAATACCTGATGTTGCGCCTCACCAAACACCTGCGTACCCAGTTCCTCGCTCATGCCCAGGCGCGTGACCATCTCGCGCGCCATCTTGGTCGCGCGCTCTAGGTCGTTGCTCGCGCCCGACGTGATGTCGTCGCACATGAGCTCCTCGGCAACGCGACCGCCCAAGAACACGGCGAGCTCGTCGAGCATCTCATTCTTGGTCTTGAGGAAGTGGTCCTCCTGCGGAAGCTGCAGCGTGTAGCCCAGCGCCTGGCCGCGGCTGACGATCGAGATCTTGTGAACCGGATCGGAATGCTCCAGGATGTGACCCACCAGGGCGTGACCGCTCTCGTGGTAGGCAATCGTGGTGCGCTCGGCCTCGGTCATCACGCGACCCTTGCGCTGCGGACCGGCAATCACGCGTTCCATCGATTCCTCGACCTCGTCCATCGAGATCACGGAACGATGGCGGCGGGCAGCCAGCAGCGCAGACTCGTTGAGCAGATTTGCCAAATCGGCACCGGTGAAGCCAACGGTCATCTGGGCGAGCTTCTCAAACTTCACGTCCTCGTCCATCGGCTTGTTCTCGGCATGCACGCGCAAGATCTGCTCGCGGCCCTTCACATCCGGACGGTCGACCGTGACCTGACGGTCAAAACGACCGGGACGCAGCAATGCCGGATCCAGGATGTCAGGACGGTTGGTCGCAGCGATCAGAATGACCGACTCGCTCTCCTCAAAACCGTCCATCTCGACCAGCAGCTGGTTGAGCGTCTGCTCGCGCTCGTCGTGACCGCCGCCCAAGCCAGCTCCGCGCTGACGTCCCACGGCATCGATCTCATCGATGAAGATGATCGACGGGGCCTGGGACTTGGCCTCCTTAAAGAGGTCGCGCACACGGCTGGCGCCGACACCCACGAACATCTCGACAAAGTCGGAACCAGAGATGCTAAAGAACGGAACGCCCGCCTCGCCGGCAACGGCCTTGGCCAGCAGCGTTTTACCGGTGCCCGGAGGGCCCACCAGCAACACGCCACGCGGGATCTTGGCACCCAGCTTGCGATAGCGATCCGGATCGCTCAAAAAGTCGCGAATCTCCTCGAGCTCCTCGACCGCCTCGTCCACGCCGGCAACGTGTTCAAACTTGACCTTGGGGCGCGTGGCCTCGTTGGTCTTGGCGTTGGTCTTGCCAAACTGCATGTTCCTGTTGTTGGCGCCCATCATCTGGCGCATAAAGTAGAACATGATGGCGATCAGGGCGATCGTCGGAAGCACGCTCATCGCCAGGTCGCCCCAAAAATCGGGATCGTTGGTGTTGACGATGTACTTGGTATCGGGGTGCTCCGCCATAAGCTCGGCAAGCGAATCGGAGCCGACATAGGTCGAGGAGAAGCTCTTGAGCTCGCTCGTATCGCCCTTGTCCTTCTTCGTCTTCCAGTAATGACCTGTCACGCTTCCGTCTTGAACCGTATAGGTCAAATCTTCGACGCGATCCTGCTTGATGGCACTCACCATCTCGCTCGTCGCGAGCTTTACGGTATTGCTGGAATTGGCAAAGCCGGAGCCCATGTTAAAGAAGGCGTAGCCCAGGAGCGCGCAAGCCAAAATAAAATACAGCCAGCCCGTACGCGTGGGCTTCTTGCCTCCGGGCACCCCCGGGATCTTAGGCTCCCGGGGAGTCTGGGAATTATTATCGTTACGGTCGTCGGGCATCTTACGAATAAACCTCCGGTTTCAAAATGCCCAGATACGGAAGGTTACGATAGCGCTCGGCATAGTCGAGGCCGTAGCCCACCACAAAGGCATCGGGGCAATGGGTTCCAACATACTTGGGCGTGATGGCCGAGGTACGGTCCTCAACGTCCTTCCACAGGAAGGCGGCGACCTCCAGAGAAGCGGGCTTGCGGCTCTCGAGGTTCTTCATCAGATACTTGAGCGTCAGGCCCGAGTCCAGAATGTCCTCGACGATCAGCACGTCGCGACCGCGGATGTCGATATCCAGGTCCTTAATGATACGCACGATACCCGAGGACTTCACACCGTCGCCATAGCTCGAAACAGCCATGAAATCGATGTTGGTCGGCAGCTCGATCTTGCGCATCAGGTCGCCCATAAAGACCACGGCGCCGCGCAGGACCGCAATCAGCACCAGATCCTTACCCGCGTAGTCGCGAGTAATCTGCTCGCCTAGGCGAGAGACGATACCGTCGATATCCTCCTGCGTAAACAGAACCTTCTCGATATCCGGATGTTGAGAAGCCATGACAACCCTTTCTTGTGCTTATCGCCCACACACCGCCGTATGGACGCGAACTTCACATTCTAGCAGCGCACGGGGTATATTTTCCAGCCCGTACGCCATCAGCGCGGGAATACCGTCAACGTCGCACAGAATAGCTGGCGTGGGGCGCTATTCCGCATCGACCACACGAAGCAGATACGCCACGCGCGTTGCGGCCGTGCATTTAAAACGCTCGTCCGTGCGAACGCCTGCGACCCATACCACGGCACCTCCCGGAGCCGTTCTCACCACAGGAACGCCTGCGCGCTCAGAGACGGGAATACGAGCCTCGTTGAGCAGGTCGGACACCTTCTTACTTCGCCCACTCATGCCCAACGGACACATCACATCCCCCGGCACGGGACCGTCTACCCACAGACGCGCCAAACGCGCCTCGGCGGGAATCTCCCCGCGCGAGCCGGCGAGCATCCGTTCGCTATCGCGATCGGCAAAGCCCAGCGTCGCGGCATCCACCATAGCGGCCACCCCTCCGGCACCCGCGAGTTCACGGGCACGGCGCACAATATCGCACCCCGGCTCGACGGCCATCGGCTCTGCCACCAGGATGCGGCCCGCCCCCAGCGGCAATCGACCGGGAATGGCGACCCAATCGGCAACTAACCCCTCGCGCGCCGCCGAGGCCTTGAATGACAGCATGCCAAACTCCACGCGCGCATCGATTCCCGCCGGCAGCGTGACCGAACCCGAGCCTTCGGCGACACAGGCGAGCACGCGCTCCACATGCCGCATCTCCGGGCGAGCGTCGGGGTCGATACGCTTAATTGCCAGTCGCACCATGCGCCGAGCAATCACCACCTCGGCCGCGGCCAGTCGGCGAGCGTCAAGGACCAGTGCACCCGCTGCCTCCTTACGCAGGCAGCTTCGAAACGCCTGCGCGGAAAGCTGGGAAAGAAAGGCGTCCTCATCGCCTAAGATCTCGCAGGCGGCGCCAATCGTCTTACAGACGCTCGCGTTGCGCTGCGCCACCACCGGCATCACCCGATGGCGCACGTAGTTACGCAAATACGACACGTCCTCGTTGCTCTCGTCCTCTCGCCACGGCTGACCATGCACCTGCAGATAGCCCACGAGCTCATCATGAGTCAGGTCGAGCAAGGGACGCACCACGATATTCCTCCGGCGAGGAATGCTCGATAGACCAGCGGGCCCCGAACCCTTAATCGCGTTCATCAAAAACGTTTCCGCGCGATCCGAAGACGTGTGCGCGGTGCAGATACGAGCCGCCGTTCGCGGTGCCCCCGTCTGGGCGCAGAGCTCGCGGACATACCTCCGCGCCGCGGCATAGCGCACCTCGCGGGCAGCCGCCTCGATATTGCCCGATTCATCATCAAAATAGGCATGCTCAACACACAGCGGCAAGCCATATTGTGCGCATAGGCTGCGCACAAAGGCCTCGTCGCCATCGGATGCCTCACCGCGCAGATGATGGTTCACATGCAGCACGTGCAGTCGCTCGCGCGCGATGGGGGCTACACCACGCCCGTCCAGAATATCCAACTTTGATGTGCAAGCCATAAGGAGCAAAGCCGTCGAGTCCGCACCACCTGATACCATGAGCACCACGGGGGCAGCCGTCTGCCGCGTTGCCAGGGCTTTATCATCGGCCCACGATGTGACATGGTGTCCATAATGCTGAGATACCGTTGGCATTTGCTTTCTCCTCTATTCGTTCGCACCCATTGTATCCTTTGGAATCTTATGTCTCGTCTGCACCTTCATATCCTTGGCAGCGGCTCAAAAGGCAACTGCGCGCTCATCGAAGGCCCCCGGGGGCTCATCATGATTGACGACGGTCTTTCTCGCCGCGAGACATTAAAGCGCATGGCAGAACTGGGACTCTCGGCAGACAACGTCTCGGCTCTTCTCATTACTCATGAGCATAGCGATCACATCAAGGGTCTCGATGTCTGGTGCAAGCACTGGCACGGTCCCCTCTTTGCCAGCAGGGGTACACTTTCGAGCAAAGAAAATCTTTCGCATATGCCTGTCGAGGAATTCGATCCCGGTGACACCCTATCCATTGCCGGCATCCACGTGCAAACCTACTCAACATCACACGATGTCATCAATCCAGTCGGCTATCGATTCGACGCCCCCGATGATTCCATCGGCTTTGCCACCGACACCGGTGAGCTATCGAGCCAAGCCATGAACACCCTCGAAGATTGCCGAGTCCTCGCGCTCGAAAGCAATCACGATGTGACCATGCTGCGCGAGGGAGAATATCCCCGCTTTCTTCAGGAGCGCATCCTGTCTGCAAGGGGACACCTCTCCAACGACCAAGCCGCCGAAGCCGCGCGCGAACTTGTTACCGATCGCACCGAACAGCTCATTGCCATGCATATCAGCCAAGACAACAATCGTCCGAGCCTTACCGTCAAAAGCTATGCCAAAGCTCTAGCCGCAACCCTGGATGACGAGGTCGGCAGCTCCGCCACCCTTCTCCAAGGATCGCGAAAACTCTCGATATGCCCCGCAAGCCAGTATCGGCCAGCAACCATTCAATAGACTGTCCTAGACAACAGAAGGGGCCGGGAATCGCTTCCCAGCCCCTTCTGTTGTCTTTTAATAGCGCAGAACACCAACGAAGTTAGTCGATGGAGATCTTCGTAACGTTCTTCTTCTCGACGATCTTGGGAACCGTAACGGTCAGGATGCCGTCAGCGTACTTAGCCGAGAGGCCCTCGCTCGATGCGTCCTTAAGATACACGCCACGCGTCGCGCTGTACGAGCTGAACTCCTTCTGCAGGAAGTTCTTGCCCTCGTTCTCCTCGTCTTCCTCGACATTCACGCTAATGGACAGACGGCCCTCGTTAAGCTCGACATCGATATCGTCCTTGGCGACGCCGGTCAGATAAGCCTTAACCTCATAGCCATCGCCCTTATCCTCAACGTCAACGGGGAACGCCTTAGAGGCAATCGAGCTGTTCGCTAGGTCGCTCATATCATCAAACAGATCGAACAGCGAGCTTGCAGAGGGACGAACGCCAAAAACCGAACGATAAGGAACCATGCTTGCCATGTTTACCACTCCTTTATAGGACTGCCGAGTCATCTTCCAGGTGACTGGGACTTCTTTTGACGCTCTTATATATGCCCACCCGATGCTCATATATACATCGACTATAAAGTTTTTTGAGTCCAGTACTATAAGCATATCTAAGTGTGTAGCACTAAGGTTTTAGGAAGGTTAAGGTTCTTTGAACCAGAGCTTAAATAACGAGTATGTCCACAGCTACAAATAACAAGGGGCTTACAATGAGCGCGTACACGTTGTTGGTAACGAGCTAAAGGGCATCATGGACGACCAAAACCAGAACAATATGTTTATGCCGACGCAGGGGGAAGATATTTCCACGCAGCCGCCACGGTTCCATCGCCCCCACATCTCGCAAGAGCCCATTAATGATGCAGAGCCCGAATATGTGACGAGAAATCGATATCAAACTCTCGAGGATGCCCAAACGGGACGTAAGCATATGGGCGTCGCATCGGGCGATCCCGTATATCTAAAAGATGCACCGTTATCAAAAAACAGCGCAATCAATGACGACCCGACGAAAACGCCCATAACTCGGCAGCAAAGAGGTCCCCGACCTAAGCAAACCTTAACGCATTCGGCTCGTTATCTCGAAACGCCAAAACAGGGAAAATCAATCTTCGTTTCGTCAAATAAACGACGCAAGCAGCATCGACTGACAATCCTGCTTTTGATCATTGTGGCCATAGCAGTTGCCCTTGTTATTCGATTTATTGTCTTTAAATAAAAGCTCATTACCCATAAGCCCAATCGGGTTACAGGTGAAATGCAACTACATTGTGAAGTGTTAGCGTAAAAAAAGGGGGGAGGCCGCGAGGCCTCCCCCTTCCAAGTTCAAGCGCACGGCTCGGTGCCGTCCACCGGTCAGCGGCGCCCTGGCCTCCCACGGGCTGACCC
>CABRIB010000062.1 GCA_902470915.1 uncultured Collinsella sp.
CACAAGGAGTATCGTCGGCAGCGTCAGATGTGTATAAGAGACAGCAATAAAAGAAACCTCGCAACGTTACGGGCGGTGCGGGACTTCTTTGGTTGCTTTAGTTGCCGGGCCGTCCTTACCCGCGCGGCTTGATTTTATCACGTAGCGATTTGAGGTTCTCCAGCGCCGCGTTGAGCGTCTCGTCACGCTTGGCAAAGTGGAAACGGATCAGATGGTTGACGGGCTCGCGGAAGAAGCTCGAGCCGGGCACAACGCCCACGCCCACCTTTGAGGCCAGGTCCTCGCAGAACTCGAGGTCGCTGTCGTAGCCAAACTCCGAGATATCCATCATCACATAGTAGGCGCCCTGCGGCACGTTGTGCTCAAGACCGAGACTGTCGAGCCCCTGGCAGAACAGGTCGCGCTTGGCGGTATAGTGGTCAAGGACCTCATCGTAATAGCTGTCGTCGAAGTTGAGGGCGGTGACGACGGCTTCCTGCAGGGGAGCGGCGGCACCCACGGTGAGGAAGTCGTGGACCTTCTTGATGCGCTCGGTGATCTCGGCAGGGGCGATGGTGTACCCCAGGCGCCAGCCGGTGATGGAGTAGGTCTTGGACAGCGAGCTGCAACTGATGGTTCGTTCGAACATGCCGGGCAGCGTGGCCATGTAGACGTGCTCGTGGGGCGCGTAGACGATGTGCTCGTATACCTCGTCGGTGATGCAGTAGGCGTCGTACTTTTTGCAGAGGTCGGCGATAAAGGTGAGCTCCTCGCGCGTGAAGACCTTGCCGCAGGGGTTGGAAGGGTTGCACAGGACGATTGCCTTGGGGTCGTTGTCGCGGAAGGCCGCCTCGAGTGTCTCGCGGTCAAAGTCGAATGTGGGCGGGTTGAGCGGCACATAGATGGGCTCGGCACCCGAAAGGATCGTGTCGGCGCCGTAGTTCTCGTAGAACGGCGAGAAGATGACGACCTTGTCACCGGGGTTCGTGACCGTCATCATGGCGGCCATCATGGCCTCGGTGGAGCCGCAGGTGACTACGATATTCTCGTTGGGGTTCACCGGCGTGCCCATAAAGTGCTCCTGTTTGGCGGCGAGTGCCTCGCGCATGGCCTGGGAGCCCCAGGTTATGGAGTACTGGTGATAGAGCGGCTTGGGATCGGCGGCGATGGCGCTGAGGCTATCGAGCAGCTGCGCCGGGGGATCGAAGTCGGGGAAGCCCTGTGACAGGTTGACGGCGCCGTACTTATTGGAGATGCGTGTCATGCGGCGGATGACCGAATCGGTAAATCTTGCCGTGCGGTTGGAGAGTTCTTTCATGACGGTCCTTTCGAGCATTTGCAGTGGGGCAAGTTTACTCCTATAGAACCGGTAGGATTTGCCCGAAATGGATCCAAAAAACTCTTTTCAAAATTCTTGAAAATTGGGGCTTGCATCGCGTGGCGTTCCTTGCAATAATAGTCAAGCGCGAAGCGCACAGGACACGGTGGGTGTAGCTCAGTTGGCTAGAGCGACGGGTTGTGGTCCCGTAGGTCGAGGGTTCGAGTCCCTTTACCCACCCCAGTTCTTGCTTCGTGTTGATATCGGGTCGTTAGCTCAGTTGGTAGAGCAGGGGACTCTTAATCCCAAGGTCCAGGGTTCGACCCCCTGACGGCCCACCCAAAGATTGTTAAAGCGACTAGCTTAGGCTGGTCGCTTTTTTGTTGACCTCGCATGGGGCCGAACCCGAAAGGGTGCGGCCGCTTTCACAGATCGAACCTACCCTGGGGATCGGTAAAACCGTCAGTACCCTCCTTGAGTTTCTTCTCGTCTGCCTTCACACGACGCTCGAGCTTTTTTGTATCCTCGGCAGGCGGTAGGTTCTCGGGGACAATTCCGCGGTCGATGAGGCTGCCACGCACGCTTGTGTTGTTCTCGACGTGCTCTTGCTTGATCTGGTCCAGACCGTACAGGTCGTGTTCCTCGGCGTTGAAGGTCGTCATCGAGTTCGTAAGGTCCTTTGCTTTGATGAGGACATCGGCTAACCTGTCCGCCAATGCCGCGCTCTTGGGTACGCCGAGCTGCTGCTTCATTTCCGCCGTGCTTCTGCCGCCGAATAACGCTTCATCGCCCTTCGACTTGATGATCGCGAATCCTTTGGAGTCTACGCCGCGTTTGAACGCAATACCCGAGAGCTGTTTCTCTGAATCGGATAGCGAGTGGCGCGCCTGCAAGCGCTGAATCTCTGCGAAGCGCTGTTCTATGAGCTCCTGTCGGCGTGTCTGCACGGCGAAGTACGCCTGTGCGAGAGCGATCTCGGGCTTGTTTGGGTCTCCGTTTTGGGCGATTAAATAGCATGCGTAGCGTGTCAGCTTGTAGTCTTTTACGGCTCGTTTGGCGATGCCGGCATCTACCATTTTGCTGGCCTCAGCAAAATGGGCGGCAACAGGCATTTTATTGGTGTCACACGATGCCATGGATCTCTTAACCGCAGTCTCAAAATTACGCCATTGGGTGTATCCGAGGGGTTCCATTAAATCGCGTGCGAGCCAATACTCAACGCCGTCTTCTACATGGGCATAGCTGTCAAGTTCGACACGCCATTTCTCGATATCCCTGCTGTCCATATCTCTTCCTTTCTGTTCGTTTGTCTACGTGGACTATGTCGACTCCGTATTCAGAATGAGTATATTTGCCCGTGCGGACACGAATGGGCCCCGTGCCACTTCGAGCTCACGGGGCCCATGGATATCGATTGGTTGTGTTCTGCTTTAGATGGGTGTCCGGTTTAATCCGCTCGATAGTGCGAACCCAGACTTTCGGTTCGCTTGCGCATGGCTTTGACCATTTCCTGTGCTAGTCGAATCTGCGACTGTAGGCGGGCGAGGGCTGCGATCTCGCTGTCATCGGCATGCGGCTTGCTCAGCGCCATGGTCTTGTCTTGCAGACTTTCAAGCTGTTGCAGGGCCTCGGATAGGCCTGTTTCGGTCCTGTTGATCATGCAAAAGGTGCTCATCGTGTGCCTAAGGCTGTGTGTCAGGCGTTCGGCATCTGTTGTGGCAATGCCGTACTGGGGGAGGGTGATATCCGCCTTCAGGGCCGCCTCAGGCTCTTTCTGCGCTGTGAGGGCTGCCGATGCGCCCGCGATACGTCCGAATACGATGCCGTTGGCGCTTGACAAGCCACCAATGCGGTCGGCGCCGTGCATGCCGCCTGTCGCCTCGCCGCAAGCGTAGAGGCCCTCAACGCCCGTGTGCGCGGTCTTATCGATCTTGATGCCGCCGTTAGCGGCGTGGGCATACATCGCAACGCGCATCTCGTCGGTTGGCGCGATGCCGTGCTCGTCTTGCAGCCAGGTGGCAAAGGTCTGCACAAACTCTGGGACATCCTCGCGGGGGAAGTCGTAGTGGAGTGCCAGGCCTTCGATACCTGCCTGATCGATGACGAGATCGATAGCGCGGGAGGCCAAGCGTGACGTGAAGGGACCATATCCAGAGCGCTGCTCGAGCAGGTCGTCCAGCTTGTCGTCGGCAATATCTACCGGCTGGTCTACATGCACGTAGCGCCAGGTTTTCTCGTTGAAGACCAAGTTACGCCTGGGCTCGATGAAGCCAGGCATCATCTGCATGAACTCTATATTAGTAAGTGTTGCGCCGTGCGCCAGTGCGATGGCCTGCGAGGAGCTGAGCACATCAGCCGACGTAAGGCTGCGCTCGAACAGGCCGCCTGTGCCACCGGCTGCGATGATCGTGGCCTTGGCAGCAAAGGGCACGATTCGATTTTCGGTAAGGTCGTAGAGTACGGTTCCGGTTATTCTGCCGTTCGTGTCCTCAACAAGGTCGATAAGCTCATGGCGGGGGAGCAGGCGAATGCCAAGCGACTCGATCCAGGTCGTCAGAGCGTCCTCAAGGGGCTTGCGGGTGAGGCCGCGCCACATGCGCGTCTTGTGGTCAAAGCAGGGGATAAACTGCTTTTGTTGAGCACTCTTGGCGCTTTGCGGACGCTGGAGCTCAACGCCCAGGTCTTGCTCGAGCCAGTCAATCGCTTGGCGAATGCCGTGGACGAACGTTTGGACGAGTTCGGGGTCGGCAACGCCGCCGCCGACGGTCTGGATGGTGTCGATGAGGTCCTGCTCGTCGTCTTCGTCGACGGGACCGATGAGGCCGAGGCCCCAGGTACCCGGGAAGAAGCTCGATCCACTCATGGTCTTGCCGGCGCTTGCCACAGTGACGGTTGCACCCGTGCGTGCCGCTTCGATGGCGGCGCAAAGGCCCGCAATGCCAGCTCCAATTACCAGTACATCAGTCGATTCCATCGGATTCCTTTCTCGTCCGGCGCATTGTCGCACGGGTGATCGGCAATGGGGCCGCAAAGACTCGGCAAATCGGTAAAGGGCAAATATGGCAGGTGGGCGTCAGGTGGACTCGGTCACTTCGGTCGGCTAATTTGGTAAGTTGCGGTGGAATACGGACTGTTTTGGCCTGTATGGATGCAATTCAGTCCGTATTTCACCGCAACTGATATATCGGACCTTCTAATAAGAGTAACCAATTTGGGACGGGGCAAACAAAAAGAGCCGCTACCCGGGTGGGTAGCGGCTCCAAAGCTCAGCTATATGAGCATCGCACGGGCGCGATTAGGCCTTGAGGGCCTCCTCGACGGCGACAGCGCAGGCGACGGTGGCACCGACCATGGGGTTGTTACCCATGCCGATGAGACCCATCATGTCGACGTGCGCAGGCACGGAGGAAGAACCGGCGAACTGAGCGTCGGAGTGCATACGGCCCATGGTGTCGGTCATGCCGTAAGAGGCAGGGCCGGCGCCCATGTTGTCCGGGTGCAGGGTACGGCCAGTGCCGCCACCAGAAGCGACGGAGAAGTACTTCTTGCCAGCCTCGAGGCGCTCCTTCTTGTAGGTGCCAGCGACGGGGTGCTGGAAGCGCGTGGGGTTGGTGGAGTTACCGGTGATCGAGATGTCGACGTTCTCGTGCCACATGATGGCAACGCCCTCGCGGACGTCGTCGGCGCCGTAGCAGTTGACGGCGGCGCGGGGACCATCGGAGTAGGGGATGGTCTCGACGACCTTGAGCTCGCCCGTGAAGTAGTCGAACTGGGTCTTCACGTAGGTGAAGCCGTTGATGCGGGCGATGATCTGAGCAGCGTCCTTGCCCAGACCGTTGAGGATGACGCGCAGCGGCTTCTTACGAGCCTTGTTGGCGTTCAGAGCCAGGCCGATAGCGCCCTCAGCGGCAGCGAAGGACTCGTGACCGGCCAGGAAGGCGAAGCACTCGGTGTCGTCGGAGAGCAGCATAGCGCCCAGGTTGCCGTGGCCCAGACCGACCTTGCGGTCCTCGGCGACGGAGCCGGGAACGGTGAAGGCCTGGATGCCCTCGCCGATGATGGCTGCAGCCTCAGAAGCGGACTTGGCGCCACGCTTGACAGCGAGAGCGCAACCGAGGGTGTAGGCCCACCCGGCGTTCTGGAAGGCGATGGACTGGGTGTTGTTGACGATCTCACGCGGGTTGAAGCCCTTGTCGGTGCAGATCTGCAGAGCTTCCTCGAGGGAGGCGATGCCGTTGTCGGCGAGGCACTTGTTGATCTTGTCAGCGCGGCGCTCGTAACCTTCGAACGTAACAGTCATAGTTATTTCCCTCCCTTTCTACTCGTGAACCGGGAACACGCTGGCGACGGAGTGAGTCTCCTCGTCGGTGCGCGGGTCGATGTACTTGGCAGCGTTCTCCCACTGACCATAGTGGCCCATAGCGCCAGCGATGGCCTCCTCGGGGGTCTTGCCGGCCTTGACGGCGTCGGTGAACTTGCCGAGGTTCAGGAACTCGAATGCGATGATCTCGTTCTTGTCGTTGAGAGCCATGCGGGTGACGTAGCCCTGAGCGAGCTCGAGGTAACGAGCGCCCTTGGCCTTGGTGCCGAACATGGTGCCGACCTGAGAGCGAAGGCCCTTGCCGAGGTCGTCGAGGGAGGCGCCCACGGGCAGGCCGCCCTCGGAGAACGCGGTCTGGCTGCGGCCGTAAACGATCTGCAGGAAGATCTCGCGCATAGCAACGTTGATGGCGTCGCAGACGAGGTCGGTGTTGAGGGCCTCGAGGATGGTCTTACCGGGAAGGATCTCGGAAGCCATGGCGGCAGAGTGGGTCATGCCCGAGCAGCCGATGGTCTCAACGAGGGCCTCCTCGATGATGCCGTCCTTGACGTTCAGCGTGAGCTTGCAGGCGCCCTGCTGAGGTGCGCACCAACCCACACCGTGCGTAAGACCGGAGATGTCGGAAATCTCCTTAGCCTGGACCCACTTGCCCTCCTCGGGGATGGGTGCGGGGCCGTGGTATGCACCCTTGGCAACGGGGCACATGTTCTCCACTTCCTGTGAGTACTGCATGCCTCTCCTCTCTATCGTGTTGGCGTCCCGTCTGGGGGTCGTGGCTGGCGATTGCCGGGCGACCCTTCGAAAGGGACATGACATGCAGCCCCTATAATACCGCGAAATGCACGGAATATTCGGCGAACGGCTCAGTTTTCGTAGCGAGAAGTCCTGAAGTTTTAATTGAAACGGTTTAACTCTATGTTCTGTGGTCGTGAGCTTCCGTAGAGGGGGTCCGTCTTGGGCAAGCTTTTGGTCCGCTCTTGCAAGCGTTGCAGTGGTTGACCTGTTGCAACGGTGCCGTTCGCCGCCTGTTTGCTGCCTTTGGCCGCGCGAGTGTATTGTTTTGCGTGAATGTTTTGATGGCACGCTTCAATCGTGCTGTATTGGATGGTAAGCAGATCCCGGCGAAGGGAGCGCCATGCAGCGCGTTTGGAGAACGGTTACCGGCTTTTACCATGTCTGTGCTCGCGGTGTGGGCAAACAGCTCATCTTTGAGGGCGATGAAGACCGGTGGGAGTTCTTGGAGCTGATGCGTGAGTGCTGCCGCAAGGCGGGCGTGACGGTTATCGCCTGGTGCCTTATGGGCAATCACGTGCGTCTGGTGCTTGCAGATTACGAGGACGCGATGAGCGCGGCGATGCACCGGCTGCTTTTGACGTACGCGCGGCGGTTCAATAAACGCACGGGGCGCACGGGCCATCTGTTCCAGAACCGTTTTGACCGGCGCTCGCTCGATACCGACTGGCAGGTGATGGAGGCTATTCGCTCCGTACACGCCGATCCGCAGGAGGCTGGCATCAGCTTAATCGAGCGTTATCCCTGGAGCAGCTTTGCGGAGCATTTGTGCGCTTACGACGGTGACGCGGCTGATGTCGCGAGAGGATTTTCTGATCCTTCTTGCGTGCTTGAGCTTTTTGGTTCTGCCGAGGGCTTTATTACCCATTCGCTTTCGACGCCCGACGGCGGCGAGCCAGCGCTGGGCGATATGAAAGAGACGGAGTGGGAACGCCACGCCTTTGCCGGCAAATTGGCGAAGAGCCTCGGGGTTCCGCTCAACGGGGTTAAAACTGCACCGCTGGCGCAGCGCGATACCGTTATTGTTGGATTGAACAATGCCGGTTTTACGGTGCGCCAGATTGAGCGGTATACCGGGATTGGCAAAAGTACCGTCTCTCGTATCGTGCGCGCCCGCGCGCGAACGGCGATGCGGGCTGGCGGAAACGTGGCGTAGGACTGCCTGTGCACCGCAGCTGGGGTCGCCCATATGTCACAACCATTAGTTCTAAAAGCCTGGTACGGTAACTGCACTTCTTAATATGCATAGAAAAATCGCCATCTTGCATATAATAACGGCTCGGTCCGGGTTTGCCCGTGCCTACCCCCGTCTGCGCCGTGCAAATAACGGAGTTTTCAGCATCGTGTTGCTGTCGGCACCGCCGCAATCTTGCAACATACGGGTCCCGAAGCTATTGATTTCTGCCGTTGCGCCCCCGAAGCACGTGCCTGCGTCCCGTCAGACCGCGATGCTTGTTCTAAAACACAATATATATGCGCCTAAAGACATTGATTAACGCTTTCGATGCGTATACACACAGCTTGGCGTGCTGAATATTCGCAAAAATGCACGCCGCTTCCTATGGGACCCGTCTGCGGCAGGCGCGAAGCGAGTCGGAGCTTCGCAGAACGGGGCTTGGCGCATTGCTTGGCGGGCCCGGGGCCCTGCCGCAGGCCTTTGGTACTGTGGAAAACGCCCGTGCTCGCGTCTGGCTGTGTGGCAAATGTCAGACGGGGCGCCGGACGCGCGGACTTTGTGCATCTGTGCTCATTAGGAAAAAACAGAGCCGCCCGTATCGGGCGGCTCGGCAATCAAAAACCTTGGATTCGGGGCATACGCTACTGGTTAGCTTGCCCCTCGAGCATGCCGTCGAGGGTGCGCCAGGCGAGCTCGGCGCATTTGACGCGGGCGGGCATGTGCGAGATGTCCTGGAGCTGGGCGGCTTCGTCCAGGTCTTCCAGGTCGTCCTCGGAGAGCTTCTCGCCGCGGATCATGGCGAGGAAGAGCTCTGCCAAGCGGTCAGCTTCCTCGACGGTCTCGCCGGTGATGAGGTCGGCCATGATGTCGGCGCTGGCCTGGCTGATGGCGCAGCCATGACCGGTAAAGGAGGCCTCCTCGATCACGCCCTTCTCGACACGCAGCTGCAAGGTGAGCTCGTCGCCACAGCTGGGGTTGATGCCGTCGTGCTCGTGCGTGGGGGCATCCATCTCGTACTTGTAGTCGGGGTGCGAGTTGTGCTCCATAAATGTGGTGGAGGTGTACAGATTACCCATTGAACGTGCTCCAAACGTGATGTAGGCCGGCGATGAACTTGTCGATGTCGGCCTTGTCGTTGTAGAAGGCCACGCTGGCGCGGCAGCAGGCGAGGTTCTCGACGCCCAGCCAGGTGAGCAGCGGCTGTGCACAGTGGTGGCCGGCGCGAATGCAGACGCCGTCCATGTCCATGATGCTCGCGACGTCGTGCGGGTGGATGCCCTTGACGTTAAAGCTCACAACGCCGTGGTGGTTGTCCCAATAGATGGAGCCGATGATCTGGACAAAGTCGAGCTGCATGAGCTCGCCCATCAGGTAGTGGACGAGTGCCTGCTCGCGGGCCTGGATGTTCTCGTAACCCACCGTGTTGACCAGGTAATCAAGGGCGGCGCCCGTGGCGAAGATGCCGGCGGCGTCCTGCGTGCCGGCCTCGAACTTCTCGGGGACGGGCGCCCAGACGGCTTCCTGCTCGGTGACAGAGTCGATCATCTCGCCGCCGGTGAGCATGGGCGGCATGGCGTTGAGCAGGTCCATCTTGCCCCACAGCACGCCGATGCCCATGGGGCCCATGGCCTTGTGCGCGCTAAAGGCAAAGAAGTCGGCTCCCAGGTCGGCCACATCGACCGGCATGTGCGGCAGCGACTGCGCGCCGTCGACGACCAGATAGCCGCCGTACTTGTGGACGAGCTTGCCGAGGTTCTTGACCGGGTTCTCGACGCCCAGCACGTTAGAAACCTGACCCACTGCCAGAATTTTGGTCTTGGGACCAACCTTGGCAAGAACCTCCTCGGTGGTGAGCTGGCCGGTCTTGGTGGGGTAGAGGTAGACGAGCTTGGCGCCGGTCTCGCGGCAGACCTGCTGCCACGGGATTAGGTTGGAGTGGTGCTCCATGATGGTGATGACGACCTCGTCACCGGGCTCGAGCACCGTGGGTGCAAAGCTCTTGGCGACCAGGTTGAGCGACTCGCTCGTGTTGCGGGTGAAGACGACCTCGTTGGCCTGTGAGGCACCGATGAGGTCGGCGATCTGCTGGCGGACTTTCGCGATGGCGTCGGTGGCCTCGACGGACAGCGAGTACAGGCCACGCAGGGGGTTGGCGTTCATGCGCTGATAGAAGTCGCGTTCGGCGTCAAGCACGCAGGCAGGGCGCTGCGCGGTGGCGGCGCTATCGAGGAAGGCGATCTCGGGGTGCTGCTGGAAGAGCGGGAACTGCGCCTTGTAGGGGTTGGTCTCGATGTCTACGGTGGGCCAGCCGCGCGAAGCCTCGTCGCTGGCGTCGAGCTCCATGGGCTCGGGGGCAGTGCAGGTATCGCATTTAACGTGCTCGGTGTCGATCATGCGAGCTCCTCTTCAAAGTTGTCGATCAGGTTGTTGCCCAGGCGGACGACGGCGGCGCGGGTGCGCTCGTCGGTGGCGGAAAGCGCGGCGTCCTCCAGCTTGGCGCGGATGAACAGGTCCTCGGCGGCATTTTGGTCAAGGCCGCGGCAGGCGAGGTAGAACAGCTGCTCGTCGCGGACGTGACCGATGGTGGCGCCGTGGTTGCCGGCGACGTCGTCCTCGTCGCAGAGGATGACGGGGACGGTTTTGTTGTCGACGCCCTTGTTGGCGAGCAGCACGGTCTCGCGCTCGGTGCCGGTTGCGCCCTTGCAGCCGTGCACGAGGTCGATGGTGCCGCGGTAGACCTTCTTGGACGTGCCAGTCAGCACGCCGTTGGCGACGATCTCGCACTCGGTCTTACGACCGCGGTGGCGCAGCTCGTAGTTAAAGTCGCGCACCTGTTCGCGGGCGCCCAGGTAATCGGTATCGATGGTCACCTTGGCGGTGTCGCCCAGCAGGTCGCCGGCGAGGCCGGTGGCGCTGGCACCGGCACCCAGGACGGTGTGCTGCACGTTGACGCGCGCGCCCTCGTCTAGGAATAGACCGGTGTCATCGAGTGCGATCCAGCTGTCATCGAGCGTCTGCGTGCAGGTTACGTTGACGGTGGCGTACTCGTAAGCGCACACGCGTAGCACAGAGCCCACGACGCCCTGGCCGTTGACGGGGGAGTCCAGGGCTATGCGCAGATCGAGTGTTGCCTGCGGACGGGCGACGACGTCGATGGCGGCGATGGCCGCGGCTGCATCGACACCGCTCACGCGCACGGTAACCGTGGCGTGCTTGTATGCGGGCACATCGATGACGATGCGCTTGGTAGCGTGCTCGGCCAAGTAGGCGTAGGCAGCCTCACCCATGCCGGTTTCGAAGGCCTCAGCAGGGGAGAGCTCTTCCTCGAGCTTAATGGCGCCGGCCTGGTAGACGGAGGTTGCGGGCACGTCGAGCTCGGTCTCGGGCGTGATGCGGGCGCGGTCGGCGGCATCACCGGGGGCGGAGGCACGGCGCTCGGGGAAGCGCTCGGCCATGGCGTCCATGGCGGCATCGAAGGCGTCGTCCGAGCCGGTAAACTGCTCGTCCAAGCCCTCGACCTCAACGGCCCCGGTGGGAGCGGCGGCAAGCTCGTCAGAGAGCTCGAGCTTGGTCTGGTTCATCTTCAGCCAACCCCAAGTGGCAGCCGGCATCGCATTGACCTGCTCAAGGGTGGTAGCAGCGGTGTTCGTGGTCTGATTCATTATCCGATCGCTCCTTCCATCTCGAGCTTGATCAGGTTGTTCATCTCGACGGCGTACTCCAGCGGCAGCTCCTTGGAGACCGGGTTGGCAAAGCCGTTGACGATCATGGTACGGGCTTCTTCCTCCGAGATACCGCGGCTCATCAGGTAGAACACCTTATCGTCGCCGATGCGGCCGATGGTGGCCTCGTGGCCGATGTCGACGTTCTTGGCGCGGATGTCCATGGCGGGGATGGTGTCGGAGCGGCTCTGGTCGTCGAGCATCAGTGACTGGCAGCTCACGGTTGCCTTGGAGCCCTCGGCCTTGGGTGTCGCCACGATAGAGCTGCGGAACGTCTGGATGCCGCCGCTCTTGGAGATGCCCTTGGTCTCGACAGTTGCCGAGGTCTCGGGCGCGTTGAGCACGACCTTGCAGCCGGTGTCGAGGTTTTGACCGGCGCCGGCAAAGGTGATGCCGGTAAAGCTCGAGCGGGCGCGGCGGCCGTTGAGCACGCTCATGGGGTAGAGGTAGCCCACGTGGCTGCCGAAGGAGCCGCTGATCCACTCGATGTCGCCGTCCTCGTCCACGCGCGCACGCTTGGTGTTGAGGTTGTACATGTTCTTGGACCAGTTCTCGATGGTCGAGTAGCGCAGGTGCGCACGCTTGCCCACAAAGAGCTCGACGGCGCCGGCGTGGAGGTTGGCCACGTTGTACTTGGGCGCGGAGCAACCCTCAATGAAGTGCAGGTCGGCATCGTCCTCGACGATGATGAGCGTGTGCTCAAACTGGCCGGCGCCCTTGGCGTTAAGGCGGAAGTAGCTCTGCAGCGGGAAGTCCAACTTGGTTCCCTTGGGCACGTAGACAAACGAGCCGCCCGACCACACGGCGCCGTGCAGGGCCGCAAACTTGTGGTCGGTGGGCGGGATGAGCGTCATAAACTTCTCGTGGATGAGCGGCTCCCACTGCGGGTCATGCAGGGCTTCCTCAATACCGGAGTAGACGATGCCCATCTTGGACGCCGTGTCCTGCATGTTGTGGTAGACCAGCTCGGAGTCGTACTGCGCGCCGACGCCTGCCAGGTAGCTGCGCTCGGCCTCGGGGATGCCCAGGCGCTCAAAGGTGTTCTTGATGTCGTCGGGCACCGACTCCCAGTCGTGCTTTTGGTCGGTGTTGGGCTTGACATAGGTGACGATGTTATCCATGTCCAGGCCCTCGATGGAGGGGCCCCTGTCTCTTATACACATCTCCGAGCCCACGAGACGGACTCCTATCTCGT
>CABRIB010000063.1 GCA_902470915.1 uncultured Collinsella sp.
ACACAAGGAGTATCGTCGGCAGCGTCAGATGTGTATAAGAGACAGCAACAGCGGCAACCAACTTTGCAAGGTCGCGACCAAGTGCATTAGACATATCAAAGTCCTAACGGATCGAAAGTAACAAGGCACCAGAGATCGGCACCAGATACGGGAGATGCCCGCGAGCATACGACCCGCGGGCATCTCCTCAATCAAAAGCTCTTAGGCCTGCTCGGAAGCCTTGGGCTCGTCCTTGTACAGGACAAATGAGACGGCAAAGGAAACCAGCGCGGCGACCGCAAACATGATCGCGTACTGCACGGGCTGGGCCAGGCACAGCAGGATACCGAAGATTCCGGTAACGCCCGTGCCGGAGGCAGCCAGCGAAGTGAGAGCGCAGACCAGGGCACCGCAACCGCCGCCGATGCAGCCGGCGATGAAGGGCTTAAAGAAGCGCAGGTTCACACCAAAGATGGCCGGCTCGGTAATGCCCATGAAAGCGGACAGGGCCGAAGGAAGCGCCAGGCCCTTGATCTTGGCATCACTGGTCTTAAAGGCAACGGCGAGCGCGGCACCACCCTGGGCGATGTTGGCGGCACTGGCGATGGGCAGCCAGTAGGTCACGCCGTACTGGGCGAGCTGGCCAAGGTCGATGGCGGTGTACATCTGGTGGATACCCGTAACGACCGTAGGGGCATAGAACAGGCCGACGATAAAGGAACCGATGCCAAAGGGCAGGGCGAGCAGGGCCTGAATCAGACCGAGAATGGCGTTCTCGGCCCACACGAAGATGGGGCCGACGGCAACGAGCGTCACGAGCACGGTCACGAACACCGAGACGAGCGGGGTCACAAAGAGGTCGAACATCTCGGGAACGATCTTGTGCAGGCGCTTCTCGAGGAAAGCCAGAATAGCGCAGGCGATGACGATGGGGATCACGTGGCCTTGATAACCGACCCACTCAAAGCTGTACACACCGGGGATGACGTTGACCATGGTCTGCACGCCCTCGGAGGCAACCGTGTAGGCGCTCTGCAACGAGGAGTTGATGAACGCACCACCGACGACGGCGCCCAGATACGGGTTGGCTCCAAAGGCCTTAGCGGCGGAGTAACCGATCAGGATCTGCAGGATGCCAAAGGACGTTCCCGAGACCAGGTCGGCAATCTTGTAGATAAAGTTATTGGTGTCGAGCGCGATAAAGCCGTTGGAGGCCATAAAGTTGAGGGCACTCATAATGCCCAGCAGCAGGCCCGAAGCCACGATGGCGGGGATGATGGGGACAAAGACGTCGCCGAGCACCTTAATGGCACGCATAAAGATGTTCTGCTGCTGCGCCGCGGCCTCCTTGACCTCGGCCTTGGTGGCAGCCTCGACGCCGCTGAGCGCAATGAACTCGTCGTAGACCTTGTTGACGGTGCCGGTGCCAAAAATAATCTGGAGCTGGCCTTGAGCCTCAAAGACGCCCTTGGCGCCGTCAATATTCTCGAGGGCCTCCTTGTCAACCTTCGCGTTATCGGCAATCACCAGGCGCAGACGCGTGGCGCAATGCGCGGCAGAGACGACGTTGTCGGCGCCACCGATGTTGTCGAGCACCTCTTGGGCTGATTTGCGGTAGTCCATGACTTCCCTTTCCTCCAACGGACGCATGTGCACCCGGCCATGTTTGACACTTATACTGTAATCGTTTTCAGTTTCATATATCTGTAATCGTTTTCATATAGCGGTAAACGGTCGATAATTGACGGTGAAAGGTAGTTTTGAGACAAAAACAGAGAATCAGAAGCCGGCAGACATGCCCGAAGCCTAGACATTCATCAGCTGATGGCCGAGCTTGAGGGTCTTTAGACCGCTCTCCCCCTCCACGCCATCGAGCGTGTTGAGCAACATATTGGTCGCCTCGACGCCACTGGTCAGGTAGCCATAATGCACGGTGGGAATGCCGCCCGTCAGCGCGCGCAAAAACGCGTTGTCGCCAAAACCGCTCACGCGGTGTATACCCTCGCCCATGCCGCGAACCTCATCGATGGCACGCAGCGCGCCCGCCGCCATGGTGTCGGTCGCGCAGGCGATAAACGAAACATCGGGAGCGACGGAAAGCAGCTCACGCGCCGCACCATAGCCCGAGTCGAGTGTAAACGAGCCCAGGCGAATCAAGGCGGCATCGAGCGGGTTACCCGCGGCGCGCAATCCCGCCTCAAAACCACGACGGCGGTCATAACCGGCCGCGCGGTCTTCTTCAGTAACTCCAATGTAGGCGATCTTGCCATCTACCCGACCAGCAAGCGCCTGGCCCAGCTCAAAGGCAGCCTCGTAATCGTCGTGATAGACGCACGCTGCGCCCTCGACATGTTGGCCGATCAGCACAATGGGCACGCGGCACGACTCAATCGCCCGGCGATGCTCGTCGGTAATCATAGTTGCCACCAGCACAATGCCATCGACCGGGTGGTTTTGGAATAAATCGAGGTACTCGAGCTCGCAATCGGGGGCGTTATCGGTATTGGCAAGCAGCATCTGGTAGCCACGGCGACCGAGCACCTGGCCAATACCGGCGGTAATGCGGCTCACGGATTCCGAGTTAATCTTGGGCACGATGACGCCGATGAGCTTGGTGGAGCCGGTGCGCAGCGCACGGGCCTGGCTGGATCGCACGTATCCGGTCAGCTCGATCGCCTTCTTAATGCGCTCGGCCTTGTCCGTCGATATGTAGCCACCGTTGAGGTAGCGCGAGACGGCGGCGCTCGAAACGCCCGCCAACTCGGCCACATCTTTCATCTTTACCACGAGCACCCCTGTCATTGAAATCGCTTTCACCATGATACCTGTTCGTTCCGGCGTTCTAACGAACGCCGGACCGCTCGACGCTGCGCGGACATCTGCCGTGGCGATCTGCCGCTCAAACCGTCGCTCGCGTACATGAAGTACGCGTCGCTCCTCTTTCGCGGCACCTCGCCACGGCAGCTGCCCGCTCGCTAACGTACGCTCGACCAGGAAGGCCCCTCTTTGCGCAATCTGCTCGCTAGGGTTCTAGCCGTGGTATTCACCGTTGTATTGGATCAACGTTAGATCTTCCACGCCATCGAGCGCGCGGATAGCGTCGGCATAGGGCATATCCACACCGTCCGAGAACACCTCGACGGCCATCTCGACCTTGTCGCCGCGCATCGTCTTAGACTTGACGGTGAACTTGGTGCGCCCAAACGCGCGCACGATATCGTCGCCGGTGGTCTGGCCCGTGTAGTGGATGACCATCATGTACACGCGCGCCTTGTCCTGGTGGCTCGCAAAGCCGGCGATCATCACCACGATCGCCACTGCCGTAAGCCCCACGAGCGCATACATGCCGGCGCCTGCCGTAATGCCCGTGGTAATGGCCCAAAACAGATACAGCAGGTCGAGCGGGTCCTTGACCGCCGTACGGTAGCGGACGATGGACAGAGCACCGACCATACCGAGCGAGATGACCACGTTGGTCGAGATCGCGAGCGTGACCATGCAGGTGAGCACGCACATGCCCACGAGCGTCACGGCAAAGCTGCGCGAGTACACCACGCCGGTAAAAAAGCGCTTGTACACGTAATAGATCAGGATGCCCATGGCGAGCGCCACGAGCAGCGAAAGGCCAATCTTGGCAGGGTCGACCTGACCGAACGCCTCCAAGACGGAGTTCTTAAAAAAGTCCCTGGTGCTCATGGTCTAAATATCCCCTCGGTTCCCAAAATCCGATTCCCAGTAATTAAATCCGCGCAGGTAGGCGGTCTTGTCATAACACAGGCAGTACTTAGAGACCGCCGTGAGTTCGGCCGCGCCCGGCGGCACCATATCGCGCACCAGCTGCGGGCAAAACTCCGTAAACTTGACCTCCATCACCAGCTTACCGGGCTCCAGGACCGGCAACGCGGGCAGCGTCACGTCAAAGATATCGAAGCTTCCCACCGCGGCACGCACATTCATGTCAAACGTAATGCGCACGGTGCCCTCGTCCATCACCCACGGCTCGCGCTCGTAGTCCACAATGGTCCGTGGGCGCATCATGTTGCAGATGCACTCGATGTAGAACTCGCGACAGAGCGGATAAGGGCTCCTCAGCAAAAAGCCGTAGTCGCCAGCCAGAATCTGCTCAAACTCGCCACGTGTGAGCGGCGCGTCCTCCTTATAGATCCAGCTACCGTACTTCTTTTTGCGCTCGAGCTTAATCACCTTGTCGCTGCCGTTATAGATGCGTACGCGATACTTTTTGCGCATGAGAATGCCGGCGTCTTTTTCCTCGTAGGCCGAGTTGCAGTAGTCGTCAAAATACAGGCTGCGAATGGTGTAACCGCCCGCCCGCGCATGTTTGTCTAGCTTAAATACAGGCGCCATGCGACAGGCAAGCGCGGCGTGCTCGCCCTCGTTAATGAGATATTTGAGCTCGTGGCAGTAACGCTCCTGCGTGGCACGCACAGGCGGTGCCGCCAGGCGCTCAAGCAGCGCGCTAGCCCTCCTCATACGTATCCTCCACGACCTTACCGCCGTCTTGCACGTAAAAACACTTCATGCCGTAGTGCTTGCCGTCGTCGGTCACATAGTAGTCAAACGCATCTTGCGTATAGCCGTCGGAGTTGGTGGCACGCACGCGCACAAAATACTGGCCGGTATCGGGCGCATCGCAGGTCACCTCGGGAAGCAGCACATCCTCGGCCTTAAAGACCACGTCGCTTATGGCATAGTCGCGCGCAAGCTCAACGGTGTAGCGAATGTCGCGCGCCTCAAAATCGTAGGACGCATCCCAGTTAATGCGCAGCTTGCCGTTATCGATCTGCGGCACGCCGATGTAGAAAGGCATGGGCTTTTTAAAACTCTCGCGAAAGCTCTTGTAGTTCTCCTCGATCTCGGAGGGAATCGCCGCGGCGATCTGCTCATATTGGTCCTTGGTGACAGGCAGATTGTCGATATCGGGCGAAGCAAAGACCAGGGATTCAGTCACCTCGCGATAGTGCTTGATCATCTTGGTCAGGCGAGTCTCGGTCAAATACGAGCGCAAGTCCTTGACGGCGCGGTCGAGTTCGCTGCGGAACGACTTGCTGCGCAACGCGCGGTTAAACAGCACGTTGCCCCAGTAGTTGCTTGCGCCGCGCTCCCAGCTCGCGTAGTCCGAAAACCCGGTAAGAGAAAGCTCCAGCTTACGCAGCATACCGTCGTTATCCCAATCCAAAAAGTACCAGGTATTTGAGTTGAGAGGGCTGTACAGATAGCAGTTGCGGTTCTGCGTATCGCAGTTGCCCGTCAGGATCTGAAACGCCAACCAATAGACCAGGTTCTCGGTATCAAAGTAGGTATCGAGCACATCATCGATCTTTTGTGATTCGTCGTTGAGCTCATCGAGCATCTCGATGAGCTTGGTGTGGTCCGAATCGCCCTTAATCTCGAGCATGCCCTCAAATTTAGCCTGGTTGTAGTCGGGATCGTCGGCGAGCTTAATGGTGTCCTCGTAGCGATGGAAATCGAAGCTGTTCACCTTATACAGATGCCCGTTCTTATCCAAGCCGTGCGCCTTAAGCGCCGTCTTGTTGAGCTGCTCCACCTGCGTAAACAGGCCGTAGTCCTCAAAGGTGTCGTTGGACTTTTCGGTCTGGTCGCACACCCACAGATGCACAAACTGTGTGCGCAGGCCCATCATCTGGGGAATCCCACGGATAAGGTCGTAGGCCATCTTGTTGCGAAAACGCATACCCTCGCCCATGTGCTTGTTGAGCGCAATCGCGCGCTGTTGGCGCCAGGTACCCTTGCCCTTTTTGAGCTCCACCTTGTAGTTCTTTTGCGAGTTCATGCTCGATGTCTGACCTCGCACCTGCACGGTGGCATTGGGCGCTTCCTCGCCATAGCCAACCTCGCCGGCCACCGGGCCGTCTTCGTCGCCCGGCTGCAGCAGGCCCATAACCTGATAGCGCGTCACCCCCATGTCGGCATAGTCATACACCGAGTACGTGTTGATCTCGGCCCAGCTGTGGTCGGTGTTCTCGGAGCTGTTGCCGCGCGAGACCGTCAGGTACATGGTCACAATGCCCGAGTCGTCGTAGACCTCGTACAGCTCATCTTTATCGCGAAGGTGCTTGGTACCGTCCGAGGCCTCAGCCTTTTTAATCTTGTCCTGCTTTTTGACCTTTTTGGTCGAGGATTCGTCCTGAGACGAACAGCCCGAAAGCAACAGCGCGCCGGCAGCTGCCTCGATCAGGCAGCGGCGAGACATCAACTTATCGATCATCAGAACCTCCCCAATGTTTTTGGTACAGGCGGACCACCATACGTTCAAACGCACTGCGCGGATCACCGCCCACGCGCTTGTCCTCGTAGCGTTGCTCAACACGGTCGAGCACCCGGCCAAGTTCGGTAAACCAGCCCGTCTTGTCAGTAGCCACCATGGGCTGTTGACTCAGGATACGATACGGCAAGTTGGCGGTATAGGTATCGAGCCGCAGCAGCGCCACGATAAAAAACACCGCTGCACCCAACAAAAAGCCAAAGCCGTAAAACTGCTGCGGCAAGAGCAGAGAAACGGCAGTCGCCAGCCCGGCCACATCGGCAAACAGCCCCGAGGCCAGCACGGCCCCCTTGTAGTCGGTAAAGTACAACAAGATGAGCAACACCGTATTGCCCACGGCATACAGGCCGTAGCCCACGCACAACGTGCGAAAATACCCGTGCATCAGGTTATTAAAGCCCAACGGTAGGGCCGACAGCACCGTGGTCTCGAGCGAGATGACCGCCGCCGTCACAAACAGCTGCTTGAGCGCACAAAACCGCAGTTCTCGGTTGAGCGTGGCAAGCATTTCCTCCTCGGCCACCACAATGTCGCCCACCACGCCGCCGTCGTTGAACAGGCTGTAGTAGTCGCGGTAGCGCGGATAGAAATTGACCTCGACCGAGACCACAAAGTTGACGGACGTGACCAGGATCGTCAAAAACGCGATGAGCGCCGGCACATCGTGGTAGGGCGCACCATAAAACAAGCCCTTGACCTGCACGCCAATGGGACCGGCCCAAATTATCACCAAGTGCGCAAAGAGACCCAGGTTGGTAAACAAGCCCGTGAGCGCCAGCGGAATAAACTGATCGAGCCACTGCAAAAAGAGCCAGGGGCTGCGTTCGCTCTGCGGAAAATATCGGTACAGCAGCACCACGTCCCAGGCGAGCATGACGCCGTAGCCCAGAGCAATTGACGTCAACAGGCCCTCGACCGGCGGCAGTCCCAGCGCCAGCGCGGCCAGGGCGCACAGGCACGCCACGCCAATGGCAACCGCAAAGCTGCATAGGATACCGCGGTAATCCTTGATGGCCGTGAGGTAACTCATGCCGTTCCAGTTGACGATCATAATGTTAAACAGCCACAGGCACAGCAGTCCCTGCAGCAGCGTGGCGCCCGAGAACAGCAAAAAGACGCCGTAGAGCACGGTGCCCGCAACGAGCATGATGGCATTAGACCCCCAAAACGAAGGCAGGATCTCATCCTCGCGCTCGGCAAAGAGCATGTCGGCCAAAAAGCGCGTGACCGGCATAGAGAAAAAACTCGTGAGCGTGAGCGACGCCAGCAGCGTATAGGTCACCATGCACACCAGCAAGTCCTGGTTGGCTCGGCCCACGCCCCACAGACCGCACAGCACCAAGATACCCACCTGGAGCAGCACGCCCAACAGCATGGGGCCCGTGCACACAATGCCGGCGTAGCCGTAAGCGCGCATCGTGGCAAACAGACCCTTACGCCTAAACAGGCGCTTGAGCTCAAAACCGATTCCGGCCACCGGCTACTCCCCCTCTCTGGGCAGGTTAAACGCACGCGCCGTCTCGTCGTACAGCGCGCGATAGTTGGCGAGCATCTGCTCGTGCAAGAAGTACGTGGCAACGCGACGCTGGCCGCGCTCCCCCATCTCAATGCGACGAGCGCGGCTTGTGCACATGCGTTCCATGGCATCGGCCAAGCCCTTGCGATACATTGGCGGCGTCACAAAACCCGCCACGCCAAAGTCGTCGCCCGGGGCGCCTTCGAGAAGCTCGCGACAGCAGCCCACCTCAGTCGTCACGCAGGGACGGCGCGCTGCAAGCGACTCCAGCACGCTGAGCGGCTGGCCCTCGGAGATGCTCGTCAAAATGGTAAAGTCGAGCTTTTCCATGTACTCGACCACGTTGACGCGGCCGGTAAAGATCAGGTCGCGCACGCCCAGGGTTTCGACCAGCGCGTGGCACTCGGCGCCGTACTCCTCGTCGTCCACGCCACCCATGATGTGCAGGCGCACCTTGGGCAGGCGCTCGTGCAGCTCAAAGAAGGCATAAATCATGGTCTTGACATCCTTGATGGGCGCCAGGCGCACCACCGCGCCAATGTCCACCCAGCCGTCATCGATCTTTAAGGGAATATCCTTAAAGCGATCGAACTGGATGCCGTTGGGGATGACCAGGCATTTGTCCGCATCGCAGCCCATATCAATCTGCGTCTTGCGGGCGTTATGGAACAAACTCGTCACGCGGAAGGCGCGGCGGTAAATCTCCTCCGAAAGCAGGTAGAAAAAGCGAATCCAGCGGTCCTTAAACGACGGCACCACCCAATCGGCGCGAATGATCTCTTCCTCGCGCTCGCGGGTATAGATGCCATGCTCGGTCAGCAGCACCGGCGCATGGTGAACGCTTGAGCCCAGGCAGGCGAGCAGGCCACCGTAGCCGGTCGAGATAGCATGGTACACATCGGCCACCGGCACCTCGCTGCCCAACAGGTAGAGCGCGGGCAGCAACATGGAGCGCATGGTGTGGAATGCATCGGCAAAGGGCGTGTAGGGATACTCGGCCAGGCACACATCGCGAAAGATATCCATAAACGTGCGGCTCTGCAAAAACGAGAGCGGATGCACGCGACGGCGGTGGAAGATATCGAATAACACGTCCCAGTCCGGATTGGAGAGCGACACCAGTCGGCGTAGCGCCTCGCGCTCACGGTCGTTAAAACTGGCTTCGTGCTGCTCGCCCGAAAGCCGCAGGGCATCGTCCAGGAACACCTCGTGCACCTCGACCACGTTGCTGGGCAGCTCGTAGACAAATTTGCCGCGGTCGGCAGCATGCGCGCCAATCACCCACAGCACGAACTCGTGCTCGGGCATGGCCTGGATATAGCCATGCATCCAGGTAGATACGCCGCCGTGCACATAGGGGTAGCAACCCTCGAGTACCAAGCAGATTCTCATCTGTCGCCACCCTCCTTGCGCTCGATCGTCAGGGTCTTATCATTTGCCTTGAGCAGATACAGATTGCCCGTAAGGTGCGTTAGTTCGCCACCCGTCACCGCACCTGGCTCGCCATTATTGGCGCGGAACATGAGCCACGCCTCGTCGTGGAAATTGCCCAGACTGAGCGTCCAGGCATCCGCGCTGGTATCCATGCCCACCGTCACCGACGAAAAGCGCTGGATGGCGCCCGAGCATTCCGAGCCGGTCTGGCGACGCAGGCCGGGCGCAAACTTGGTAAGCCAGTCCAGGTAGTCGGTCAGGCCGCCCTTGTAGACCTCCCAGCCCTCCGTAGCGCCGCGATCGGGGTCCAAAAGGTCGTCCGGGTGCATAAAGTGCGTGCTTACGTAGTGCATGTTGAGCTCGGATACGGCAGCCAGGCGCATATAGGAATCGCCGACCATACCGCCCGAGACAATGCGCGGCTGCTCCACAATGCCATCGCTCGCCACGCCAAACTCCTGCACGTACGGCAGGTCGGTGCCATCCTCAAAATACGTACTGGCGATGGTCTTAATGCGCGGAACGTCGGTGCCGATAAGCTTGCGCGCACGGGCCGAAAGGATATTCGACGGCGGCACGTAGACCGAGCCGTGCGCGTTGGGCAGCACCTCGTCCTGGAAAGCGATAAGCTCGTTGAGCGATGCGACAAGCGTTTCCTTGTTCTTCCACGTCTTGTAGTCGTACAACGTGCCGTAGTCGGTGTCCCAGAGCGCGAGCGGCTGATGGTTGTAGCCGTGAAAGCCCAGCTCGCCGCCCATCTGCAGCAGCATGCCGCCAAAATAGCGGAACTGCGTGGTATCGGGTTGGCGCGCGGGCTCGGTCTGGTTGACCGCGTCCTCGTAGTTTTCGATCATCACGCCGGTATAGCGAATGCCATATTTTTGCGCGAGCTTTTGCAGATCGGGCCACCAGACCTTGGTGTAAAAATCGGCAATGGAAAGGCCGTAGTCACGCTTGATATAAGTACCGTCGCCCGAGGGCACGGGGCTAGGAAAGTCGTCCAAATAGAACACGGCGCTGTTGATGACCGGATAGGCCGTGGCATCACCCAGCAGGCTGATCGCCGCGGCGTAAAAACCGCGCATGACCTTGTCGTAGATGCCAATGTTGCACACCACGGTGTGACCACTGCCGCAATCGTTAGACCAAATGAGCGGCGTGCCCGCATCGCCGGTCTTAGCCCACACGTGCGCCGTCTCGCGCAATGAAACCGAGAGCGAAGAATCGAAGGGATCCGAGAACTCGTAGCGCTCTCCCCCGCCCAGCATAAAGTCATTGCTCGGAACGATACTTTCGGCTGCCGCATAGTCATATCCGGCCGATTCGATCCCAAGCTTGGAAGCAACAGCCTGCAGGTAGTTCGAGTTATCTGGCGTCATGCCCAGCATGAGTGAGCCGCCCGCACTCACCCAACTCATCAGATCGGTCAGATGCGTACCCAGCCCGTCAAGCGAGGGCATAAGCACAATCACGCGATCAAACGACGTGAGCGATGGGATCGCGTCCGCACCGTCGGTGGCAATATCAACATCGCGGTGCGCGATCTTCATGTCCAGCAAAATCTGGTCGAACTGTTCCTTTACGTCCTCGACGCCAGCTTGATCGGAATCGGTAATGACCAGGCACATGGGCTTTTGGCCAAAGATTGCCGAGGAGGCCGGCACCGCATCGTTGGCGGCAAGCATCCCCAGCTTATGCTGGCCCGCACTGTACTGCACGCCGGCACGCTCCACTAGCAGCACGGCGGCCATGGCAATAAAGACCGCCCACACCACGAGGAGCCCCATCCAACGAAAGCGGCCTGCACGGTCGCGGATATGTTGCGCCACGCTCATCGGACCTCATCCCCGTCGCGCCAAAACGCCAACTTTTCGCGGTTGTCGGCGCTCAAATACACATGTTGCTTGTCAATCGCATCGATCACACGGTGAACCTCGACACCGTTGTGGCGCATCACGGCCAGCCGCAGGCAAAGCATCCAAACCTCCTGCTCCTCGGGCACGTCGAGCACCAGCTGGTCGGTCACGACCTGCGCCTCGTCGATCTGTCCGACATCGGCCAGCGCCGTCGCGTATCGAATGCGCAGCTCAAAAGTGTCTTCGCGCTCGCAGCGACGCGCAAGCAGGCGCGCGTACTGTTGGCGCTGAATCTGAGCCACGCGCCCCTCAGCCAAACCCGAGCCCAAGTATTCACCAAGAAAATCGCAGTATTCGTTGAGGTTTTGCGCACTCGGGTCCGTCTTAAAGGCACGCTCCAGCTGCTGCAGTTTAAGGTCGGACTCCTTGGAGATCTGCGCCACCGCCGTCGCGGCATAGTGCGCCACCTCAACGTCGTCGTTAAGCTTAGCCGCCTGTAGCTGCGCCAGGTACGCGTCGGGCTCCTCGGTGAGCATGGAAAGCATTAGACGGCGCCGGTATGCCGGGTCGTTGACGATGAGCGCCTCCTCGAGCGGCACTACGCCTGCATCGTCCTCACCACTCGGTACCGACATACTGCGATGGAGCTCGTCGTTGAAGCGCAGCGACTCCAGCGCAGACTCTTTCAGTCCCTCGCCAAACATCGCGCTGCGGATCGATAACAGAACCACCAGCAACGGGCCCCACAGCGGCACCAGCACTATCACAGCCAGCATGTGCCCGCGCACCGGCAGCAGGCCCAGCTTCATGAGCGTCCACAGCATCAGGCAAACCAGCGCATGAATCAGCAGCAAGACAGCAGCAACGACAAGCGAGATCAAGCGGCACCCCCCTCACCGTCACCGGTGTAAGAAATGTGCTGCAACAGCTCCACAATGTCTTCGCCGTCGACGGGCTCCACCACAATATGCTTTGCGCTCAGGCGCTCGCGGATAATGGGCAGATCGCACGCCTTTGCCTGGCGCATAAGCAGATAGAGCACGTCGCCGTCGACCAAGCCCGCCGCGTCGCTCTCGCGGATTGCCGACCCGATTGCGCCCACCAGCTCGCCGACAGGCTCCATGCCCGGTACCACGCGCAGGAGCAAAAAACTCCCCATCTTGCTATCTGCGAGCGCCTGCTCCGCCGCGAGCTCTTGGCCAAAGGCAGTCTGCTTGAGCACGCAAGTTCCGTCAACGCAGCGTTTATCCTGCGCCACCGCCTCATAGTCAAAGGCACGGCCCAGCGCGCTTTCGACCAGGCCGCACAAGATGCGGAACAGGTTCTGTCTCTTATACACATCTGACGCTGCCGAC
>CABRIB010000064.1 GCA_902470915.1 uncultured Collinsella sp.
ACACAAGGAGTATCGTCGGCAGCGTCAGATGTGTATAAGAGACAGCCTTTATAGAGGAGAAGTTCGAACTCGATACCGCGAGACTCGAACTCGAGAACAACGAGCTCCACGCCGCGGGCGTCAGGTACCTCTCCCGTGCTAAGGGGCTCGGCAGGCAGGTTGTCCAACTCCATGCCGAGGCTGAGGCCATGGTCGATGAGATCGAGCGGCTGCGCGGCGAGCGTGACGCCGCACTGAAAACCCAAGCCGACACACTCCTGGCCCAGCGCGACCTGATGGCCGAGGTCGCCGCCCTCAAGGACCGCCTCGCCGCCTCCGAGCAGCGAGCGGCCGTGGCCGAAGCCAAGGTCGAGGTCATGTCCCAGATGAAGGGCGAGTAGCCCCGCGTTTCTCCTATCAGGCGGCTGATTTCTAGAAACCTTCTAGAACGCTTCTAGCAGGTTTCTAGAGCCGGGCGCAGCATCTTCGATCGGCACGATGTCTCGGTAGGCAAGGCGGTGCCTGTCGTCGCGCCATTCGTCGCCGTGGTAGTGGCCGAAGAACCAGGCGCGGTAGCCGAGCTGCCCGTCGAGCTCGGCAAGGAATCGCTGAAGCCGGTCGTCCCGATATTCGCGTCCGCACTCTCGGCACAGCCCCTCAGCAAGGGCGGCCGGCGCCTCGTGAGTCACCACGTAGTCGACCTTCCAGCCCACGCGGTCGAGCGAGGCGCGGCAGCGCTCCATCTCTTCCTCGCTCGGCATCTCCTCGGGCCACCAGCTCCTCCCCTCCCTGCGACACTGCCTGTCGTTGCTCGCGGCACCGCCCATGGCAAGGACCGTGAGCCCGCCGATGTCGAACACCTCCCCACGCATCAGGTGCAGCACGTGCGGTCGCGCCTCATGGACGAGCCCACCGTTCCACTCCCGTACCGGCAGATTAGCCAAGGCGTGATGGTTCTCATGGTTTCCGTCGACGAAGCACGTAGTCCACGGTTTGGACTCAAGCCAGTTGAGCCAATACTTCTCGGCGTTTGAGCCGTCCCAGACAAAGCCGAAGTCGCCGGCAACGATCACCACGTCATCGCGCGTCAGGGTCCGGCCCAGCGGCCAATTCTTGAAGGCAAACCGGCTGGACCCGTACTCGGCCCTGCCGTGCACGTCGCCCGTCACATAGATAGCCATCAGTACGCGCCCCACGGCAGGAGTTTGTCCCCGAGTCTCACGATCCGGTCATACAGCACCGTGTGCCGTTCGTCCGGGTTGCCGTCTCGGTGAAAATGGCCGTAATACCAATGTTTATAGTCCAGGCGGTCCTCGAGCTCGTCGAGGAATCCGGTCAGCCGGTCCACATCAGGGCGTTCCCAGCCTGGGTCCGGGTAGAGCGTCGGCGAGAGCATGCGCGTGGCGCAGGTATGGGTGATGACGCAGTCGACCTTCCAGGCGACCTCGTCGAGCCTTGCCCGCGCGGCATCGAAATCGCGCTCGTCCGGCAGCTCCTGCGGCCACCACGAGCTGTACGGGATGCGGTACGCCCTGTCGACGCTCGTCGCCCCGCCCATGGTGAAGACCGTCTTCCCGTCGAGCTCGAAGACCTCCCCGCGCATGAGGCGACGGATGGACGAGGTATCCGATAGGCGCTGCGTCAGCCCGCCGTGCCACGGCTCCATGGGGCGCTCCGCCCAATGGTCGAAGCGCTCGTGGTTGCCGTCGACGAACAGCACCGTGTAGGGGCGCGACTCCAGCCAGGCGATGTCGGCGCATTCCTCGGCGGAGAAGTCCCACGGAAAGCCAAAGTCGCCGGCGATGATCAGATAGTCGTCGCTGCCAAGGCTATCCCCAAGCTCCCAGTCGCGGAGCTTTTGCATGTCGAGCCCGCCGTGGATGTCGCCTGTCACATAGACCGTCATCGGATCGCCTCTTTCCGCTTGTAAGCCGCCAGCTCGCGCTCGACCTGCCTGTCACCGGTCTCGTTGACCCACCAGGGCCATTTCACCCGGCCGCACGGCTCGTCGACTCCGGCGAACCATCCCCTCAGCTCGTCGAGGCTCACCGGGGAGTGCCCGTTGGCATCGCAACCGACGTCGTAGCGCAGAAGGCCCTGCTTGCGGTTGAGCTCGTTGTACGCGCCACCGCTGCTGTGGATGTGTCCGTGAAGGTGCCACGATCCATGGCTCATGCCCTGCCAGTCGGCCATGGGGCAATGGCACAGGACGATCTTCTGCCCGTCGATCTTGAGCACGCAGATCGGCGGTTCCACGGTGAAGGCGCCAGCGACCGCCGGCTGGGTCCAGTCCTTGTCGTGGTTTCCCGGGACGAGGTGGATGCGTCTGCAGGCAATCCGCTTGCGAAGCCCATAGGCGTCCTGGGCGGTCATCTTGAATGAGAAATCACCCAGGATGTAGAGTTCGTCGTCCACGGCAACCCTGCCGTTGATGCTGTCGACGATGGCGTCGTTCATCTGCCAAATCGTCTCCCACGGGCGGTCGGTGAACTTCAGCACGTTCTCATGCCCGAAGTGGGTGTCACTGGTAAACCAGATCATATTGATTGTCTCCTTCTGTCGCTAAAAAACGTTCTCCTTCGAGGTCAGGAGACGTATTTTGAGCGACATGAGGTACATATCCCTCATGTTCCAAGCTCCAATCTGCCGAATTTGCTCGGATAAAAGTCTAAGGCTTCGATAGCGAGCACAATTTGATTTTTGAATTATGGACGAATTCCTCGTCAAGAGGGTAAAATAATGCCGACGGCAGCCCAAGTTGTAGTGAGCTGGGCAGAGCCGTTGCTTAACGAAGTTAGGTCATCGTCTTAGCGACGGTGACCTTTCTTTTTGGGCTTCGAGCCCTGCTTAAGTGCCTTGGAAAGGCCGACAAGGGCCGTGAGGAGCGAGACCATAGCGGTCAGGAGCTTCACGAACTCAGTGAAATCGGTCATGGGCATCACCTCCCATCGAATGGAGGGCTCTGCCCGGCACGAGGACTGCCGACAGCGAGGACGATTCTATCAGAGTGGCTGGCCCTCTTCATTCAATTCATGCTCCCCACCCTCGCCGAGACTGCAAGCGTGGCAGAATCGGCACCGAACGGTAGCGCGCCAGGGCACTGACGATGAACTATCCAAAACTAGCGAGGCGTGTCACCACGTGAGAAATCGCCACGGTCGATAACGCGATCGCCCATCTGTCGCGACACAGTGCTACCGCCGTGCGCCTGGCCGGCGGTGCGAACGCGGTCATCGCCGGCATTGGGAACGGCGCCGGCGTAACGGTTGCGAATCTCCCTCGCATAACCGCGACGCGCAAGAAGTTCATCGCGAACCGCCGGATCTTCGAGCAGGTCTTCGTCACACTTCGGTGTAATGAATTTAGGAAACGAATTGTAGGCGACGCCTTTGCTTGCTTTAGCCTGCTCGACCCACGCCGAGTATGCTTTCTTGAGTCGTCGGATATAAATCTCACAGCGCTTCTCGTATGGAAGCGCACGCTCGGCCTCCAACACGTTATTTTCGAAAGCCGTCTGCAATGACTTCAACGCGAAGCGTCCGTCAAGACGAGTCAGGTTGAAGGTGCACTTCGGATTGCCGGCTTCTTTGATATCGAGATCTGTCGCATAGACTCGATTGTTCTTGATGAAAATGTCTACGCCCCATGATGCAAGTAGTTTTTTGAACTGCTCCATATTCTTTACGCGACCTTCGTCAATCGCAATATGGATCAGCTCACGCAGATTGTTTTTATAACTGTACTCGCCGCGACCAATAATCTCCTTTTCCGTGTCGCGCGGTTGACGATCACGAATCTTCGAATTTTTCTTACCCTTTTCAAGTTGGGCGAGATTCCAGTCCTTATCGAGTTCGCGGACCCACGAGGCGCGTTCGAACTTCCCGTGACGCCCGCCCGTCTCACAACGTTTTCCTGTCAGGAGATCCGTGCGGTTGATTGCCATGTGCACTGCGTAGCGTTTTCCCGCCTTGTCGCTTTCCTCGTGTAGCGCGAAGATAACTTGCTGATTCGGGTAATGCTTCGCGACCCATTGCCTTGCGTAGGCCATACATGCATCCGGCGTCATTTTACCGCCGTTGCACGAACATTCTTCGGGGAGAAACGCGAGAATCTGGTGGAGGATAGTCACGTTCTTCGCGCCGGCTCGCGAAGGCGTGTCGTGATGGAAAACCTTCCGCGTCATTGCCATTTTCGAAAACCAGTACTTATCGCATTTGATGTTCCAGCCATCACGGGCAAGGGCATGTTTCCCGTTGATGTACCGCCGAACGTTCTTTGCGTAGCGCTCGCTCGATACGCTCTTCTGCTTGATAACAGTCACTTTGCATCGCCGCCATCGGTGAAATAGCGACGCTCGAGCGTTCTCAAGAATTGAAAAGCGTAATCAGAACTTTTAGCAACGCACCCGATGGCCATAAGAACGGCAGTTTCGTCGTAAGCCGAAAGTCCTTGCGCGTTTATGAAGTGCGCCAACTGGTTAAGGTTCGTACCCTGCTTCAAAAGCTCATGATAGATCTTCTCCACGCCGCCATGGTCGAAATCGATTTTCTCGATCTTCCCGTTAATTAGTACGCGCCGTGCATACGAGCTCACGGTCACGCCAAGGAAATCAGCATTGCTTTCGATTATCCTTTTTTCTTCCGGTGAGACCCTGATGTGCAATTCTTCAGTTCGAGATTTTTGATCAGCAATTTCCGCAAGACCAAAATCGATATCGAGATCGTCGGCATTGCATAAGACGAAACGTATGAGTTCCGCCTCACTCATCTCATGTCGCTTTGCGATTGCGATGATGGCTTTCTTCTCTTCATCGGAAAGAGACGCCTTGACGGTGTGTGGGCGGAGCCTGCTCATGATTCCTCCGGAAAACGAATCAGCGATCGGAGAGGCCTCCGATCAAAACCTGCTATGCGATTCGCTTTCCTTTTGAGGAACGGCTAGCGTCGTTCCAAAAACGAAGAATCGTCTCCGCGATTCTTCATCGCGGAGTTTCAACTTCACAACAACCTTATCGCCGTAGCAGGCGATAAGCAAGGTCTGTGGCGTGGTGTTTTTGGGGTCCGAATGGGCCCACAAAAATGCCACCCACAGTCATCTTGCATGCCCCAGAAGGGGGCATAGACGCAGCGAAGCGTAGGCAGAAGATGAGAGGCCTCATCTTCTTTCTCGAAAGGCTTCGGGAACAATTAAGACATCGATGGGCTATCAGCTAGACGTCAAGGCCCATTAGTCTTCTACGTTCAGCGCGCTCCTCAGCAATTCTTTTTGATCCGGCAATGGCCTGTCCCTTTTTATCCTTGAGGCTCATCGGCTCTTCGGTTTTCTTTTTACTGGCATTCTTGTTTTCCACAGCGGCCTCCTGATTGATTATTCTCCTATCGTTTATTCCCAAACTGAGCACATAAAAAGGCGGCCGAAACCGACCGCCCGCGAACAAATATGTATTCACCGAACGTAAGAGAAGGGGAACAAATGTACATTACTCCCAGTGACCGGCGACGTCGACAACCCAATGCTGTCCCGTAGCCTGCTGTTCATAATGTCCCTGGTCCTCAGAGGTGGTATACGAATCATCTACAACGGATCCACCGATACCGCCGTTTTCGCCATCGTTAATAATCCAAGCGTAGGCGGCATCGGATGAATCGAAGGGCCCTACCATAGTGCCACCATGATTGACCCAGAAACGAGGATGACGCGTGTATACCACGTTCGGTACCCAGACCTGGCTGTAGTCGGTTTCCCAGTGGCCCTGCTCGGCAACCCACTTCTTCTGGCTACCGCTGTTGGAAGTAGAGTTATTACTGCCAGAGCCCTGCGAATTGCCGGAATTCTGTTTGGACTGGGAGGAATCGCCCTTGTTGTCCGACTTCGAGGAATCGGAAGACTTGTTATCCTCCTTCTTGGAGTCATCGGACTTCTGGTCCTTGTCGGCGGACTCTTTCTTCTCCTCGGACTTGGCTCCAGAGGCTTGCGCCGCCTTTTCTTCGCTCGGCTTCTTTTTGTCTTTATTCTTTACCGCTGTGGTGGTCCTTTCCGCAGAGCCGCTTTCTTGCTTTGCAACGCTGGAGCATCCAAGTTGAGGTGCCATGAGGCACACCAGAAACGCAACGATAATAGCCTTTGTTCTCACACCGATCTCCCTATCCATGAAGCCGGGCGTTGACCACTGGCCGGTGTCCAGCGCCCGGTTCGCTTTTACATCTGCTCGCGGCGCTTCTTCAGATCGAGGAAGACGCCGGCTGCCACGAGGACGGTGCCGCCGATGGCGAACGTCTCGCCGATGAGTCCCGCGCTGTCGCCGGTCTGGGCGAGGCTGCCGGGCTTGGCGGCCTCCGTGTTGGCGAGGTGCTTCGGGGTGTATGCCGCCTGCTTCTTTGCGGCCTCCTCCGCCTCCTGTCGTGCGATCTCATCGGAAAGCTTCTGCTCCGCTGCGATGCGGTCGGACTTCGCCAACTCGTAGGCGGCGAGTGCCGCATCATAGCCGGGCTGGAGCTCGTCCACCACAGTCTGCTTCTCGTCCAGGATGGCCTTGGCGGGCGCGACCTTGGCACGTGCCTCGACTGCTGCGGCGAAAAGCGCGTTGAGGGCGTCATCCGCGTTCACATCATGGCCGAAGGCGAGCGCCGCGTCGGCATCGATGGAGTTCAGCTTCGACAACTTGGCGTCTGCCTGTGCCTTTGCCTGTTCGGCGGCGGAGACCAGGGACTCGGCGGCGATGGTATCCGCCTTCGCAGCATCGAGCGCGGCCTTGGTGTCATTGACGGCCTTTACTGCATCCTGCTCGCGCTGCTGTGCCTCTGCGAGCTTCGCGGCAAGGCCGGTGAGGATGTCGAGGTTCGACTGTGCGTTCTCGAGATCGGTCTGGGAGCCGGTAAGTTTGTCGGCGGCAACGCCGGTGTCGGCCTTCGCGGCATCGACGGCACGCTGGGCATCCGCGAGGGCGCGTGCGGTGGCGTCCGCCTTTTGCTCGGCGGCTGCGAGGACCGCCGCCTTCTCGGCCTGGTCGGCTGACGCCGCGTCGTGGACGCTCTTTGCGGTATCGAGCGCCTTCTTGGCGTCGGCGACGTCCTGGAAGAACTTCGCGAGGTCGGCGTTCGCATCGTCCACGCCCTGCTGCTTGGCAGCGGTGTCCGCCTTGGCGGAATCCAACTTAGACTGTGCGGTCGTTACGGCTGCATTGCCGGCATCAAAGGCGACCTGCTTCTGCTGGACGGTCGACTTTGCCATATCGACTGCCGCGTTGGCAGCATCGAGGTCCGATTTCGCCGCATCAAGCTCGATCTGGGCATCCGTGACGCCCTGCTGCTTGGCGGCGACATCAGCCTTGGCTACATCGACGGCACGCTGGGCATCGGTGACATCCTGCTTCGCGGCATCGACACCTGTCTGTGCGGAATCCGCTGCGACCTGCTTCTGCTGGACGGTTTCAGCGGCGTCGGTGGCTGCCTGCTGCTTGGATGCGAGATTGGCCTTGGCTGCGTCGAGTGCGCTCTTGGCGTTCTTGAGACCGTTGATATAGGAGGTCAGATTCTGCTCGTACTCGTCGACGGAGATGGGGTTCATGTTCCAGCCTGAACCTGCCCAACCAAGGCTTGCGGTATCGAGGCTGTCGGTCTGCCAGCCGTTCATGGTTCCCTTGCTGCAGACTGCCATGCCCATATAGCCGATTTCGGGGCTGATGACATGCAGGTAGTGACCGACGGTTGCGGGATATCCGGCAACCTTGAAATGCTGGTTGACATAGGATTCAATCCCGCTATGCGTCTTGTAGAAATCTACGGCATCCTTACCGGTTAGACCGGTGACGCCATAGAGCTCCTGAACCGCCTGATCGAAGAAAGCCTTTTCTTGGTCAACCCACTGCGGTTTCGGATCGGTTCCATAATTCCATGCGAGGTTTTCGGTCGTATCGAATTGCATGGAATGTCCAAACTTGGCATCGGAATAGTTTGCGTTGGCTATCGCCGCCGCAATGAGCTTGTAGGTGACCTGGAGTTCGGAGAGACCGACGGACTTGCGATACTCATTGATGGACTTCATGTACGGGATTGCCGCGAGCATGTTGTCGAGACTCGTGGCATCAAGGCTGTTTCCGACCTCGGTGTAGTCCTTGTACGTGCAGTTCTGGATGATCTCGATGGCTGAATCGGCACCCATGGCCTTGAAGAAGCCGATGGCTCCCTGCTTGAGTTGTGCGTCGGCGGAGTCGAGTTTCGCCTGTGCCTCGTCGACCTTCTGCTGGGCGGCGGTCACGGCCGCGTCAGCGGTATCCTTTGCGGTCTTGGCGTTCGCGAGCTCTACGTCGGCGGCTGCCTTGGCGGACTCGACGTCCTTGACAGCCTGCTTCGCGGCATCCAGCTTGGCGATGGCATCGGCGTTCGCCTGCTTGGCCGCATCGAGGTCGGAGTTCGCGGCATCGAGTGCGGACTGGGCGTCGTTCACGCCGGACGCGGCATCGACCGCGGCCTGCTGCTTCGCAGAGAGGGATGCCTGGGCATCATTTAGCTCGGTCTGTGCCGTTGCCGCGGCGGACTGCACCTGCTCGAGCTCGGACTCGCACTGGGACTGCACCGCTCGTGCGGCGGCGAGGGTTGCCTCTGCGTCCGCGACCTTCTGTTTTGCCGCATCGTACTCCGGACCGCTGGCGCCTGCCTCCGCTGCGGCGAGGTCTGCTTTCGCCTTCTCGTAGGCGGCGCTGGCGGCTGCGGCCTTCGCATCCGCCGCGTCCTTGTTCTGCTGGGCTGCGGCGAGGACGGCGTCGGCGGAATCCTTTGCAGACTGGGCCGCAACCAGCTTGGACTGGGCATCGGCAAGCGTCGCGTTGGCGTTGGCGAGGCCGGCCTGTGCCCTTTCCACGGCAGCCTGGGCGTCGCGCACGGCCTGTTCGGCGGCACTGATTGCCTCCGGGGTGGCGCTTACGGCATCTGCCTTGGCCTTATCGAGGGCGTCCTTGGCATCCTGGGCCGCCTTGAGGGCGGACTGGTACGCTTCGTCCTTCTCGGACGCATCCGCCTTGGCGTCTGCGAGACCCGCCTTCGCCTGCTCGAGGTCCTTGCCGGCGGCATCGGCGGCGTCCTTGCCCTCTGCGACCTGGCGGGCGTACTCGTCCATTGCCGCTCGGTCAGCTGCCGTACCGGCGTTGACTGCAGAATCGTAGGATGCCTTGGCCTGGTCGCGGGCGGAAGCCGCCTCGTTGTAGGGACCGGCGGCCTCATCGTAGGCTGCCTTGGCGGCGTCCTCCTTCGCCTTCGCCTCGTCGACTGCCTTCTGCAGGTCCGCGATGGTCTGTGCGGCGGATTTCGCGCCGGTACCGGATGCCGCGCCGGCGTGGGCGGCGATCGGCGACATCACGGCGGGGTGCTGTGTGCCCCCGTCACCGGTCTGGGCGAATGCCGTGAACGGTGAGATGAGGCTCGATCCGGTCATGGCGGCCATGGTCGCCGCGGTGACGGTCAGACGTGCGATCCCCTTCGGGGCGTGAAACTTTTTGCTTGGCAGTGCGGCGAAGTGGTCGCCGCCGGCAGCGAAGTGCTTTCCCTGAGTCATTGCCATTCCATTCCTTTTCCGTTCCCTATCCGACTAGGTATCAGAGCTCTTTCCAATAAAGGTAATTATGCTCCTCATCTGGGATTGTTGTATATAGTCCGTTGGCATTTATACAACAATCCATGACTCTTTTTGTCATGGATATCTCGCCACTACAACGATCCTTTGGTCTACGCTGCAAAGAACTCAGATCAAAGTTTGGTTACTCACAAGAGCAATTTGCGAACCGTATCGACATGGACAGGTCTTACTACGCCTCGATAGAGGTCGGACGAAGAAATGTCAGTCTTTCCAACATCTGTAAAATTGCCAATGGATTCAACATGTCAATCGCTGCACTTATGACTGGTGTCACCGATATAACGGATTAGTCTATCAATCAGCGAACGCAGTGAGCGTATCAATCGACGGCGTAGCCGGCGGCAAGGTCACGGCACGTGACCGCGCAGCGAGCTTTGCGAGCGAAGGGGACGGCATCGCCGTCCCTATTTCTTTATAGTATATTTCTCTATTAATTGGTTTCACCAAAATGGGTATAGCACAAGCTTCTGAACAGGCGTTTTATCAAAGAATTCGAAGCTACCGAATCATCAAAATGGTGAAATAATTTACCCAAAAGGGGGAAGCGCTTCACCAAAATGGAACCGACTGACAGCTGTTGAAAACTTTTATCCCCAAAATGGTGATTTCCTGTTTTCAGTGGAAAACTCGGGAAGTCATAATATTTACTTACCAGATTTACAAACGGAAGCGGTTCTTAGCCCCAAAACCAGAACAGGTCAGAAGCAAAAATAACTCCTGACCTGCGATTTTCCTGGTGCCCCCGGGCGGATTCGAACCGTCGACACCCGCTTTAGGAGAGCGGTGCTCTATCCCCTGAGCTACGGAGGCATGTTGTACTAGTGTAGCAGATTTACGCCGTTGTAATACAGCGTATAGCCACTCTTCGAAGTTGCGGTGGAACAGCCCTCCGGAAAGTGTGTCCCACTATCCAGGCAAATTCTGGGTCAAACTTTCCCAATGGGACCTCGCTGGAGGTAGCGCGCAGAGATGTGGTGTAAGAGGCGGGGCATGCCCCGCCTCCGCCCTTTCTTGAAAGGGAGGGGACACCGCCTAGAATTCGTCGTTGGAGTAATGAAGGTGACGAATGGAAGGAAAGGCGATGCCCCAAGAAGAGAGTGTACTGCGCCTCGGCCGCGACGAGGCCCTCGAGGCGGCGAGGCTTTGGCAGGAGTGCGGCGACGCGCGCGAGTTCGCGTGCAGGGTGCTGGGCAGCGTGATGAACGCGCTGATGGACTCCGAGGCCCAGCAGATGTGCGGCGCGGGCCGCAACGAGCGCAGCGACGGCAGGGAGAACAGCCGCAACGGCTACCGCCCCAGGTCGCTCAAGACCGCCGTGGGCGACGTGGAGCTCGAGATACCCAAGCTCAGGCACGGCACCTACTACCCCGAGGGCATGCTCGCGCGATGGTCGCGCGTCGACACCTCGGTGGCCGCCGTCGTGCAGGAGATGTACGTGTGCGGCGTGTCCACCCGCAAGGTCGAGCGCGTGGCGTCCAGGCTGGGCATATCCTCGCTGTCGAGCTCGGAGGTCTCGAGCCTCTGCTCCGACCTCGACGCCGAGGTGGCGGAGTTCCGCCGCCGCGACCTTTCGGGCACGCCGTGCTGCTACCTGTGGCTCGACGCCACCTACATGAGCTGCAGGGTCGGCTCGTCGGTCGTCTCGCAGGGCGTCGTGACCGCGATCGGGCTGGGCGCCGACGGGCGCAAGCACTTCCTGGGCTGCGACGTGGTCGACACCGAGAGCGAGGACTCCTGGGCGGCGTTCCTCGGCGGCCTGCGCGAGCGCGGGCTGGCCGGCGTTCGCCTCGTGGTCTCCGACAGCCACGCCGGGCTCGTGGCCGCCGTCTCGCGCCTGTTCCAGGGCTGCGCCTGGCAGCGCTGCGTGACGCACCTGCAGCGCAACCTCCAGAGCGCCTGCTCGGGCAGGCCCGAGGACTCCAAGGCGGCCGTCAGGGACCTCGTGCACGCCGCGGTCTACCAGGACGACCCCGACCTCGCGCGCTGCGTGTGGGCCGAGGCGGCGCCCTGGGTGGCGTCGGTGTCCGCCAGGGCCGGCGAGGTCTTCGAGCAGGCCGAGGACTCCGCGCTGGCGTTCACGGCCTTCCCCAGGGCGCACTGGGCCAAGCTCCGCACCAACAACGTCCAGGAGCGCGCCAACCGCGAGATCAAGCGCCGCTACAGGGTCGTGCAGTCCTTCCCCTCGAGGGAGTCGATGCTGCGCCTGACGTGCGCGAGCCTCATGGAGACCGAGGGGCAGTGGTCCCAGCAGCGCGTGTTCTCCGAGGCCTCGGCCGCCGAGGGCTTCGCCGGGCCCGCGGACAGGCCGGCCCCGACAGAGGGGAGGCGCCGCGCGCTCGGGCGGCGCGCCGGGGAGATAGTGGACGAGATAGTCGAGAGGCGCGGTCTCAAGAAGGAGTAACATCGGGACTTGCAGCGACGGACCTCAGGACGCTCTTACACCACGTCTGCGCGCGCGACC
>CABRIB010000065.1 GCA_902470915.1 uncultured Collinsella sp.
TGGGCTCGGAGATGTGTATAAGAGACAGGAATCAGGCTGTCCAGGCCGAAGAGTTCAATGACGGGGTTCCCGCTGCCGAGCCGGCGGAGGAGCCTGCCGAGCCCGAGCCCAAGCTCTATCGCAACGCCGCCGGCAACATCCGCTTTGGTTCGGATGCCATCCGTGCGCTCGGAATGCTTCCCGAGTCCTGCACGCTCGATTACGAGGAGGGCGAGGAGCCGACGTTTGAGCCCGAGCCTGCGCCCGTTGTCACTGTGGATGATGAGTCTGCCGCGGTTACCGCTGCCGTTGCCGAGTCCGAGGCGGTGTCCGCGATCGATCCCGCGGCAGGACTGGACATTTTGGCTCCCGCCGCGCCGGCGCAAGACGTTGCGGACGAGTCTGACGACGATTACGTTGAACAGCCGAGGCGCGTGTCTTACGAGAGCGATACTGATTTCTCGGCCGAGATTCCCGCGGCAACGCCCCATGCCGATATTGCATCCGCGTTCTCTTCGATTGGCGCCAGCGCTTCCAACTTCTTTAAGGGTGCGCTTGCAAAGGGCAAGAAATTTGTCGACGATTTCGAGGAGAAGCGCGCTGCCGCACGCGAGGCTGCCGAGCAGGAGGCTATCGCTCAGCAGCAGGCAGCCGAGGCGGCACGTGAGCTCGCGGCGCAAGAGTTCGAGCAGAACGAGGCTGTGCAGTCCGTGCCCGTCGACGCCGCCGAAGCTACAACGTCCTTTGAGTCCCAGCAACCGACGTCCGCGGATGTTGTTGAGGCAACAACGTCTTTCGAGGCTCAGCAGCACGTCGATAGCACCATGTCGTTTGATGCCGCGAAGTTCGATTCCACGATAACGTTTGAAAAGCAGGGCACCGCGATTGCCGAGTCCCTTCCTGTTTCCGATGAACAGGGCGACGCGGTGGACGATGACGAGCCCATTGATGCTGCCGAGGACGAGCCCGTCGAGGCCAACTCTGGCGAAGAGCAATACGCGGCAGCCGAGCAAGCTGATTCGACCGAGGCCGAGCAGGAGGAAGTGCCTGCGGTTTCCGAGACTCTCGAAACGGATGAGTCGAGGCCTTACTCCACGCAGATTTTCACCATGACGACCCCGAGTGGTTCCGGTGCCACGGTTGCCAATGTCGCTCCCACCCAGGACGAAACGGTCGATTCCCTTATGGCCCAGATTTCCTCCCAAGCATCGCCGCGTCCGCAGATGAATGTTCCCGATCCGTCGTCGGCACCGTCGCCTGCACCTTCCTCGTCTCCGCTGGCTTCGGTCCCCGATCCGTCGCTGCCGTCTATGAAGCAGGCAAACGTTGCGTCTCGCACGTCGCTGTTCGACCTTCCCGATCCCTCTGCCCAGGTCAACGACCCCTTTGCTACCGCCCAAGGTCCCGAACCCACATCGGCACCCGTTGCGCCTCCTGTGCCCGTTGCGTCGGGCGCGCAGCCGATCGAGACCATTTCGGCTCCCGCCCCGGCGGCACCCAAGTCTCGTAAGCGCGGCCTGGGTGGCCTGTTCGGTCGTAAAAAGAAAAACGAGCAGGACAGCATGAGTGACTGGCTGGGCGTCGAAGACGATTACGATGCCAAGAAGTCCGGTCGCGGTATCGGTTCGTGGGATAACTTCGAGGACGATAACGATGGCTGGAAGGGTGGCGCTACGTCTTCCGATGGCGCTTCTTCCGAAGATATGCTCTCGGCTGTCGCCTCTATGGGCGATGATGAGCTGCTTGGTCACGATATCTGGTTTGTGGCAACGGGCGCCTCGGATTGTGATGGCGCCGGCATGAAGGCCTTCTTGGCTTCGCATCGCGATAAGCTCCGCGGCGTATTTTTCATCAATCTTGAATCCGTCGGCGCCGGTAGGCTTTCGGTCGTGACGGTCGAGGGCGAACAACAACTGCTCAAGGGCGATCGCCGCATCATGAACCTGGTCAGCAAGGTCTGCAAGTCGTTCCATGTCGATTGTGGCGCGCTCGAGATGCCTTATGCCAAGACCGATGCCTATGCCGCGCTCGAGGCGAGCCGCCGAGCCCTCACCATCGCCGGCGTGGACGGCACGCGTCTGGCTTGCGCTCGTACCGAGGACGACCTGCCCCACAATGTCAACCCGACGAACATTGCTACGGTATCCGAGGTCGTGACCGAGGTTATCCGCCGTTCGTAGACGGAGCTCTAAGGAGTCAACGTGTTTTCGTATATTAAGCGCCATTGGCCTGTCTACGTGATTTTGACCTTGATTGCCATTGCGTTAGGATTTGGGGCTGCCTACATCGTGGGTGCGAAGGGCTCGACCCCCGCCTCCGCAATCAGCGAAGAGGTGGAGCAAGAACAGAGCACGGGTGCCGATGGGATTCCTGAGTCCGAGCAGGCAATCGTTGATGGTGGATCTTCGTCTGCAGAGTAGATACGGCGATTTACATGATTGAAAGCGGGCGAGCCAGGGGACTGGCTCGCCCGCTTTTTCATCGCGCTAGCGCTTCTTTGGGATCGACCTAAGGCGAGCGAACCATAGGGCTGCGGCACCCGAGGTCAGGAGCGCAGTGATGCAAGCGGCGATGGGAACTGGTCCTGTTGCCGGTAGGTCCTGCGGTAGGGTACAGCGTTGAATGACACAGTCCTCGTCATGTGACTCAAGTTTATCGCCGCCGCCGTTGCGACAAAGATCGACGCGTGCGCTGTTGGTGAGTGCGGTTTGGGGCGTATAAGCCGATGTTGCCTGCATGTGCACGACTGCGCCCCGAGCGTCTGCACCAAGGATTGCTTTGGCATCGTCAAGGTCGTCGTGCTCATCTTTGAGATCATCGCGGGTCCAAGAATCCGCATCGCTTCGAGTCGTAAAGTCGGCGGCTACCGCACCGTATTCAATTCGAATGCCCGTTACGACGGTATTGGATGCAAGGTCGAGCTCTTCCGCCTCGAGTGTGGTGGATTCCGTGGTCGAGATATCCGCCTTCCAGAGGTGCCAACCGTCGTAATCGACGAGGCGACAGTCCTCACCCAGGCTCTCTTTTACTTCGTCGGACTCAAGCCAAGGATTTTCGTGCCCATCGTCAAGTGTCGCGTTTGCCGGCTCATCGACGTCTGTCGAGTCCAACGGCGTCGTGCGATACCATACGTTGCACAGACCGTTGAGGTCGCCGATGGCGACGGGGGTTTCGATTGAGATGAATCTCGCCGTGCCGTCTTTGGCGCACTCAAGATCATCGGTAATCGTAAACTCATCAACCCAAGTAGCGGAATCGTTTCGAGCATCGATGGTATAGGAGAAAAGCCCATCACTATTGGTTTGCGTCGTGGCGCGGTTTTTACCATCGCCGTTAGCCAACAGGCCCTTTTCGATAGGTTGGACAAGTTCCTGACGCTTGTCGACCTGCCCCTTGATCTCGATGGGCGCATCCTTCATCGCGACGGATTGGACTTCTCCCGTATCTTTTATTTCAAACGTTATCTCCTCGGCAAGGTCATAGGTCCGCGGAGACATCATTTCGCGCAACGAGTAGGTGCCAGGTGCAAGATGTTCGACGCGGTGCGGCTTGTCGGATGAGATCCAGGAGTCTATTTCGGTTTTATCGGGACCATATAAGGTGAGCTGTGCGCCTTCCACTTCCTGCTCACCGCTTGCATCGACCTTGGAGATATCAACCTTGGTGTAATCGTCGGATACGTTAAGCCGCGCTTCTACAACGGGTGTTTTCTGGTCGGCATAAGTAAGGTCGACAATATGGGATGTCCGATCGAGTAAGAAGCCTGCCGGCGCTTGAGTCTCGACAACCTCGTAGCGTGCGGTGCCAGATCCCAGCGGGAGGTCGTCCGCGCGTGCTTCTCCAGTTTCATCCGTCGTGACGGTAGCGACAGTCTCACCGTCGAGCGCGGCAATGCTACCGTCGGGGCGCACGATATCACCCGAGGCACGGATCTCAAAGACGGCGCCCGCGAGGCTGCTGCCGTCTACGGCATCGGTTTTAACGATCCTGATGTTTCCGGTCGCGGCGTGGTCATAATACGAGGCGATTGCAACGGGCGTTAGGTTCATGTCGGCGGGTATGTTTACCTCGATCTCCTCGCCGACAAGATAGGGCTCTTTGGCCGAGGTTTCGCGTACATAATAGGTGCCCGGCACGAGCGATTCGGGCAGTGTGACGGTCCCGGTCGCGTCAGTCGTAAAGGTGTCCATTACGTTATGTGCTGGATACCAGCAAGTTTGTGAGACAGGTTCGTGATTGCTGTCGAGGAGTTGGAAGGTGAATCCGGCTAGTGGAACAGAAGCGCCTGTTTGGGCATCGCGTTTTACAATCTGGAGATGCGTCGACAGAGCGTGGTTGTCCACGATATATTGAAGCTCGGCGCCGTTGGAAATCTGATTGGCCCCGACGGTCCATTCCCCTGCACGTTTAAAACCCTCGGGGACGGTTTCCGGAACCTCGCGAACCGTGTAGCCGGCACGGTCGTATGGGACGGCTCCGTGGATACCGGCGGGTCGCTTGCCTGCGCCGAACCATGCTTCGGGCTGATCTTTGGTGGAGGCAAAGCCATAGACGTTTGTGGTCAGTGTGCCAACAACCTGCTGAGAGCTGTTGCTGACAACCTCAAAGACAACACCTTCCGCCGGCTGCTCCAGGCCGGATTGGTCGCTATTGCCGTAATCCTTGAATTTGGAAATCTCAAGGTCAAACGCAATGGGGATATCGGAAATGCGAGATTCGATCTCGACTACGCCTGAATCGCCGAGCTGGTCGGCTCCAACGGTATAGGTCCAGCTGTCGTTGGATGGCAGGTAGCCCTCGGGGGCTTTTGATTCGTAGATGGTAAAGGTTCCTAAGGGGACATCGACGAGGGTAGCCCGACCGCTTTCGTCGGTCGTGAGGATTTGCGCCCATCCAGGGGTTGATTGCGACACACACGTGAACTCTGCTCCTGCGAGTGAAGATCCCACCTGGGGGCCGGCATTCGTCGCGGCATCGAGTTTTACGATACGCAGGTTGATGGTGCCGGGCTGTTCATCAATGGTGACCTGTCCACCGTCATTCCCCGTGGTAAAGGCGATGCGATCACGGCGGGGGACATAGCCGGCCGGCGCCTTCGTTTCAACTAGGTAGTATGCCGTGTTGGGCAGAAGTGTTGCTCGCGCCCGACCGTTGCTGTCCATCTGGATGGTGCCGACATGCGCGCCGCTGGCGCTCTCAAAAATATCGAATGTTGCCCCGTCAAACTGATAAGTATTGTTTCCGCTGGTAATGGCGGCGTTTGCAGACTGTTTTTTGAAGGAAACAGAGACCGCCGGCAGTACATAGAGCATGTCCTGACGTTTGCTGCCGCCCGATACGGCTCCTAGATAGCGTCGCGCGCGGTGCGGAGCGGCTTTGATGCTTCCTGATTTTGCGCTGTCGTGGAGCCACCGCGCCGCCGCCACGACTTCATTGTCAGTGGTAAAGTGCCCACTCTTGGTTTTGCCCTGAGCGGTCGTGTAAGAGTAAGTACCGTCGACATGGGTAGTGCCGTTGAGCATCCATACGGCAAGCTGGGTTGCGGCGCGGGCGCGATCGGGTGAAAGATGGTAACCGCCAAACGACGTGGCGGTAGGATATCCGTGACAAACGATTGCCGCGAACTCGTCGTCGAGCCACACCCAGCCTTGATCAAAGTTGAGCCATGGGCCGCCCGGCTTGGTGGGGCCGGGGCGCTCCTGGTTCATGCAGTAGGCAATCGAGGCGTCTTGAGCTTCATACTTGCCGATGAAGAAGGGCCCACAATCATCGCTAATAGTGCGGAAGCCGAGCTGATCGTAGCCATCGACGGCAAATGCGGCTCCCGGTGTCAGGCAGCCGAAAAGCGGGAAGAGGAGCAGGAGCAGCGGACCTGTTGCGATTGCGCTGTGGACAGAGTGCGTGGGTGCGTTGGACATGGCTGCTCCTTATCCCTCGTGCGCCGCATGGGGAGGTTGCGACGCGTAGGATGAGGCTACCCCCGAGGTTCATGCGGGTAAGTACCGGAGCCTGACCAAAAGCTTGCCCGATTTCTGACAAATCGAGCTCAAATACAACAATCAGATAAAAACGCAGGTAGAAGATGGTAAGAAAAGAACGACAGAGGTCCTCATCTCCACAATCGGCGCGGTTTTCAAACGATTCTCCACAGCTAAAACAAGCATCGACACCCTTGTATCGAACAAGACAACCGCGTTATACTAGCCAACACACAAGCGGGCATCGCCAAGTGGTAAGGCATCAGCTTCCCAAGCTGACACTCGCGGGTTCGAATCCCGTTGCCCGCTCCAGTAAAAAGCACAAGCACGGCAGCGTTACGTTGCCGTGCTTTTTACTACCAAGCGCCGGGACTCGAACCCGCCAGGGTGCGAGCGTAAAGCAAACGCGAAGCGTTTGTAGCGAGCAGGCGAAGGTGCCGGCAGGCGCCTGAAGCCGGTGCGGATTTGCGAAGCAAATACGCGGACGTCCCGTTGCCCGCTCCACCGAGCACGGGAGACATGGGGACGGCCAATTCAACAAAGTCTTCCCCCGCGGCTTCGTGAATCCGAGTGGATCGCCCGCAGCCGGTGCGGATTTGCGAAGCAAATACGCGGACGTCCCCATGGCCGCTCCTGTTTCAAAATGTTAGGTTAATGCCCGTTATCGTTACTTGCGCCCGCGCACGGTACAATGGTTGGGTTACGACCAACGTGCCAATAACCAAAAAGGAGCCGCTATGATCGATCGCTATACCCGCCCGGAGATGGGACATATCTTCTCCCTCGAGAACAAGTACGCCATTTGGCAGGAGATCGAGGTCCTGGCCTGCGAGGCCCAGGCGGAGCTCGGCAAGATCGGTATTTCCAAAGAAGAGGCCCAGTGGATTCGCGACCACGCCAACTTTGAGAAGGAGAAGGTTGACGAGATCGAGGAGGTCACGCGCCACGATGTCATCGCCTTCCTGACCAACATGAAGGAGTACATCGACGCCGACGTCCCCGAGGGCGAGCCCAAGCCCAGCCGCTGGGTTCACTACGGTATGACCAGCTCTGACCTGGGTGATACGGCTCTGTGCTACCAGCTCACTCAGGCTTGCGACCTTATCATCGAGGACGTCAAGAAGCTCGGCGAGATCTGCAAGCGCCGTGCCTTCGAGGAGCGCAACACGCTCTGCGCCGGCCGTACTCACGGTATTCACGCCGAGCCGATGACCTTCGGCATGAAGTTTGGCTCTTGGGCTTGGGAGCTCAAGCGCGATTTGGACCGTCTTGAGGATGCCCGCAAGAACGTCGCCTTCGGTGCCATCTCGGGCGCTGTCGGCACGTACAGCTCCATCGAGCCGTTCGTGGAGGAGTATGTCTGCGAGCACCTTGGTCTGGTTCACGATCCGCTGTCTACGCAGGTCATCAGCCGTGACCACCACGCCTACCTTGCCGGCGTGCTCGCTACCACGGCAGCTACCTGCGAGCGCATTGCGACCGAGGTTCGCAACCTGCAGAAGACCGATACGCTCGAGGCCGAGGAGCCGTTCCGCAAGGGTCAAAAGGGCAGCTCCGCCATGCCGCACAAGCGCAACCCCATCACTATGGAGAAGGTCTGCGGCCTTTCGCGCATCGTCAAGTCCAACGCCCAGGTCGCCTTCGACAACGTTGCCCTGTGGCACGAGCGCGACATTTCGCACTCCTCTGCCGAGCGCGTCGCCCAGGCCGATAGCTTCATCGCCCTTGACCACATGTTCCAGTGCCTCATCCGCGTCATCGACGGCCTGCAGCTGTACCCTGCCCGCATGATGGCCAATCTCAACAAGACCCGCGGCCTCATCTTCTCCTCCAAGGTGCTGCTGGCTCTCGTCGATACAGGCATCACCCGCGAGGATGCCTATGCCATCGTGCAGGAAAACGCCATGGCCACGTGGCACGAGGTGCAGGATTGCGTCTCCGGTCCTACCTTTAAGGAGCGCCTCGAGGCCGATCCGCGCTGCACCGTCAGCCAGGAGAAGCTCGACGAGATCTTTGACCCGTGGGACTTCCTCACCCGCATCGACACGGTCTTCGATCGCCTGGAGCAGCTCGAGTTCTAATTGACCGATCGGGGAGGTAGTCAAATCGATCAATTCTCCGCGGCCCTCGTTCGAGTGCGACTTTCCAACACAAGCCCCGCGCGCAGCTCGCTCTGCCAGCGGGGCTTGTGCATGAGCGCACCTAGAAAGCTGGACGTCAGCGATATATGCGCGTCAACTGTGCTGCTTGCCGATAATTTGAGACATCTGACAAACATTACCTTGCCGGTAACTGTCGGGGGGGGGGTATCCTTAAGCCAATTTTAAGGTGTGGGAGAATGCTGCGTTTTTTCACGAGAGATTGGACTTAGGGGAATGAGAAAAGGGTTTTGGAGGATAGCCACAGGCATCTGTGTTGCTTTAACGGCGGCAACGTTTGGGCTGACGGTGGCCGCTCCGCATGCGGATGCTGTCATGCTGGAGTCGCAGGACGGTTCCATGGGTGCATCGTTTCTCCCATACGATTCGTCTACAGGCGATGTGTGGTCAGAATTTGATGTCGCTGTTGGACAGACGGTGAAAGGAAGGCTTTCCTTTTTTAATAAAAATCACGAATGGGCGCACATTGACCCTAGCGATATCGATATCACATCGTCTGACGAGGATATCGCTAAGGTAAGTTATGAGTCACATAGTTGGGTATTGACAATTAGCCCCACCAAAGTTGGCACAACGACTATAACCCTGAAGAGCAAGACCGACGAGAGTTTAAACGGTTCTCTTAAGATTAAAAGTGTGGCTAAAGTCAATCCAATTAAGGTCAGTTTCGTTTCTTACGACCAATCTGGTGCGACAACAAACACCGCAACGCTGGGTTACACGGATGATTGTCCGCAAAAATGCGGGAACACGCATTATGCATTACTAGAGGGGAGAGTTGACGTTCGTCCCGTGGACGAGAGCCGTGCGGCCACATATTTTGTTATTAAGGAAGACCCCTCAAAGGATTCTAAAGTCCAGGCAAGGGTGAATTCGAATTATTCATCATATGGAACTTCCGAGCTAAGCGCTTCTTTGCAACTCGAGGCGTTGTCGAAAGATGCTAAAGAGGCCAAGGTTCTTGTCGACTATTGCAACGGTGAAGTTGAGACGAAGAAGCTATGTGATGTTGTAACCGAGAATCAGGAGCCCGGATTCAATGAGCGTGGGAACAAAAAGCAAAAGATGCTGGTTGGGGACAGCTGTTATTTGACTGCCATTCTCAACGTTTCTCCAAATGAAGTACTGAAGGCATGCCAGCGCGCACATTGGGGTGCGGACTTTGGCGCTGTAACCTATTCTCTGGAAAGCAACGATGTCGTTGAGCTTATCGATGGTGAAAACTCGTTTAAGGCAATAAAGCCTGGCACCGTTAAGGCTCATGCTCGTGATGGCCTTGGCAATGACCATCCCTTTGAGATAGAGGTTGTCGACCCTGCGGAAGTGAGCCTTTCGAAGGCTAAGTTTGTGTCGAGCGATTATACATTTCCCTGTGAGGTCAGTTCAGATAGTATATCCAAAGATTGGCTTTGGCTGGAATGTGACAGGGGGTTTGAATATCCAAAGGGCGTGCTGAGTAAAAGCGCTGAGGAATTGATGGACTCCTATGCCGGCGCAAAGTATTCTTTCACTTCAGATAATCCGGATGTCCTCGAGGTAAAAGGACCGATGTTTAATGGTGGCAGTTACTTGGGGTATTTAGTGCCTCATAGTTACGGCGATGCAACGGTTTCAATGTACTTGGGTGGTCGTCTCTGCGACACGATGACCGTTCATGTTGTCAAGCCTGGCGAGGAGCCTGCAAAGACTGCGGTTTCCATTGCGGACAGCTACTCAACCTCCATGGATAAAGGCACGACTCAGCAGCTGAAGGCAAAGGTCTCCCCTGATGACAAGGCCAGCCAAGTTGTTTGGTCCTCTTCCAACGAGAGCGTCCTTACCGCCGACGCTAACGGTCTTGTTACCGCTGTCGGTGACGGTGATGCCACGATCACGGCAACGGTTGATGGGGTCTCTGCAACCACGGATGCGATTACGGTAACCACTCCGGTTGTAAAGGTGTCGGGCGTCAAGCTCAGCGTTTCAAACCTTAAGCTTGCTGTGGGCGGTGAGCCCTCGACGTTGACCGCAGCGGTTGAGCCCGATAATGCAACGAACAAGAACTTGTCCTGGTCGTCGAGCGATCCTACGGTCGCCACGGTTGCAGACGGCGTCGTGACCCCGGTCAAGGCAGGTGTTGCTACGATTACCGTCACCACTGAGGACGGAGAGCATAGCGCCACGTGCAAGGTGACGGTTATTCAGCCTGCTACGGGCATCACGCTCGATAAGCAGAAGGTCGTGCTTGTGGGCGCTGCAACCGAGCAGCTTAAGGCGGCGGTCGTTCCCGCGGAGGCTAACCAGACGATTGTCTGGAAGTCCAGCAACGAAAGTGTCGCTACAGTCGATCAAACCGGAAAGGTGGCGGCTGTCTCCAAGGGCGCCGCAACCATCACCGTTTCGACTGAAGACGGCACCTATTCTCAGGATTGCGCGGTGACCGTCTCTAATCCCGCAACGAACCTTACGGTCGACCAGAGCGTCCTCGGCCTCAAGAAGGGCGAAGAGGGCACCGTGAAGGTTTCTCTTGCTGGAACCCTTGCGGGTGAGGTCGACGAGACCAATCTTGCTCTGGATGACACGGGCGCTTCGAAGGCGTTTAAGGTTGTCGACAACGGTGATGGCTCCTACACCGTTACCGCCCTCAAGACCGGTTCTGGTTCTTTTGCCATCACTGCAGGGTCGCTCTCCCAGACCGTTTCGGTGACCGTGACCAATCCCGCCCAAAAGGTTGAGCTCAACAAGACGAGCCTGTCCTTTACCGTCGGTGATGCCTCCACAAAGCTCTCCGCAACGGTGAGTCCTGCCGATGCAGACGATACGACGGTGAGCTGGACCTCCAGCGACTCGTCGATCGCCACGGTCAAAGACGGCGTCGTGACGCCGCTTAAGGCCGGTACCGCCACGATTACCGCCACCTGTGGCGACAAAACCGCGACCTGCGCCGTTATCGTAGCGGCAAAGACCATTGCAGGCGTTGCGGGTAGCAACGGAACGGACGTTAGCGTAAGCGCCGAGAACAATGTCGCTGCCGGCATTGCCCAGAACAACAGCATCTCTCTTGTGGTCGAGGAACCGACGGATCTTACCGATGCCGCCAATGCTACGATTTCCGGCCTTGAGCAGGGGACTACCAAGGTTGCCGATAAGCTCGATATCAAGCTTCTCAAGGACGGCGAGGTTATCGAGGACTACGAAGGCATGTCCTTCATCGTCCGTGTCAAGATGACTGCCGCCATGAAGGCGCTCACCAATCTCAAGGTGCTCTACGTTGCCGAGGATGGTTCCACTCAGGCTATGGATACGTGGACCGAGGGTGACTACCTCTGCTTCCGCACGAGCCACTTCTCGACGTACGTGGTGACGGGCGAGGAGGCCAAGGGGGAGCCGGCTCAGCCTGCGCAGCCCGTGACGCCGTCCCAACCCGGTCAGCAGACGACGACCAAGGTAACCAAAACGTCCGCTAAGACTACTAAGGGTGCGCTCGCCAACACGGGCGACCAAACCCTTGCCGTCGCCTTTATTATGACCGTTGTCGGCGCTTCGCTGATTGCCTTCGCGCTTATGCGCAAACGTCTCGAGCGTTAGGGTACCCCACTCGTCACCCGTATCGACACGGTCTTCGACCGCCTGGAGCAGCTGAACTTCGAGTAGGGCTAGCCTAATTCGACCGCTTGCGGATGCATTTCAACCTTTGGCGCCTTGCGGTTGATTTCCGATCTCAGCCGAACACATTAGGCGGATAGGCCGTTCCCGCAGTT